>NZ_JAQOSR010000003.1:0-126939 GCF_046718885.1 Bradyrhizobium sp. UFLA01-814
GCGTGTAACGTTTCTTTAGAATCGTTGTTGAGGAGGTGGACCATCGAAACCGCGCGATGACCACAGATGGATATGGCAGATCACGAGGTTGTCCGCCGCTCTGCGCACCCGAAAACTTTTTATGTCTTGGGATATTGATCAAGAATGCCAGTTCGTTGGTAACCGCTAGGTTTAGGCGACTTTCGTACGGCCCGCGGAAACATTGTTCTGTCCAGCTCGTCTGTGGCCATTGCGGGTCCGAACAGATGAGCGCGCAAGCTCGCGCTGAGAAAATGGCGCTGCCACGCTTTTGCCGTGCCTGATCTTGCAGATTTCGACCTGGAGAAACTATGCCCGGTACCGGCCCCAAGCCAGGGAGAACCGTGTTGGAACCGTGGCGGGATCGTCTCGCTCATTGGCGTCACCCGCGATCATTCAGCCTCACCCAAACTTGAATAGCACGCCATATCCACCTCGCGGATAGCTCCACTCGATGTCGCCGGTTGGCCCGGCAATGATGCGGCAGGTACCACACTCTATGCAACCGTCGACAGTGACCTCGACCTGCCCCTTCTCGTTCAACTCATAGCAGCGAGCGGGGCAGGCTTTCAAAAGTGCAAGGAGCTGCGGCGAAGGCGTCGCGTGCGCGCGAACCTTGACGTGGGGCCGGCCGACGTCGACAAGATAGCGATTGTAGTACAGTTTGTCCTCGACGCGCATTGAGGGCAGCTCGGCATTCATGGGTTAGCCTCCTTTGTTCGGATCGACTTTGTTTGTTCGACTGACTTTGGTCAGCGCCATGCGCGAGCGAAGCGGAATGCATCACCGAACAGACCTGTCCACGACCGCGCTTTTACAAAGGATTTCAATGTCATCTTCTCCTTCTCGGCCTTCGGCATACCATCGACACGCACGAAGTTCTGCATCGCCCTTGAGAACAGTTGCGGATAGGTGAGGAAATAGTTTTGCGAATTGGTGTGCATCAGCGTTGGCAAATCCTTGTATTTCTTCAGATCCTTGATGACGAAGGAATCATCCAGCATCCTCTTGTAAAGCGACAGATTCTTTGCGGTCATGCGATCGCCGCGCGATTTCAGCTGGAAGATTGCTTCGGCGGCGATGCGGCCTGAGGTCATCGCAAGATTAGAACCTTCGCGATGGACGGCGTTGTTGAGCTGCGCCGCGTCGCCTGCCACCACCCAGCCCTCGCCATAGAGCTGCGGGATCGCCTTGTAGCCGCCCTCGGGAATGAGATGTGCGGAGTATTCCTTGACCTCGGAGCCTGCGATCAGTGGCGCCACGGATGGATGCCTCTTGAAGTGATCGAGCAACCCGTAAGGCGTCTCGCCGGTGCGCTGGAAATCGGCAACAAGGCAACCGATACCGAGCGAAATGCACTCCTTGTTGGCATAGATGAAACCCATTCCCGTCATGCCGCGGGATATGGTACCTGCGGCTTCAATCACGAGCCCCTCGTCGCCCTCGAGATTGAAGCGAGCCTCGATGGTCTCGCGCGGCAAGAAGTGCATTTCCTTCACCGCCAATGCCACCTTGTCGGGCTCGGGCCGGGGCCGCAGGCCGGCACGCGTCCCAAGCAGGCCAATAACCCCTTCGGCCAGCACCACGACGTCAGCGTGTATCTCGCCGTCGCGCCGATCTGTACGAACGCCAATCACTTTACCATGGTCGTCTCGTGCCAGATCGGTGACTGTCGTCTCGCATAATACGGTCGCGCCAGCCTCCCGCACTTTTGACGAGAACCATTTATCGAACTGCGCGCGAATGATGGTATAGCGGTTCGGCCGCTCCTCGTTGAAGTCGTCGGAGCGATACTGCATGCCAAGGTGGGAACGATCGTCCATTATCCAGAACCGCTGCTCGACCAGATGACGTTCGAGCGGTGCCTCCTCGCGGAAGTCCGGTATCAGCTTTTCCATCATGTCGGCATAGAGGATCGCACCCTGCACATTCTTCGAGCCGGCATATTCGCCGCGCTCGAGCTGCAGGACTTTCAAACCGCGCTTGGCCATGGTCAGTGTCGCCGCGTTGCCTGCCATCCCGGCGCCGACGACGATTGCGTCGAACCTCTCATCGATCATGACAATCTCCTAGCTCGCGATCTGGGCGCGCGAATGCGGCAAAAGCCGCGCTCGAAATGCGGCCGTCAACGCCGGCAACAACTGCAGGGCGTCGTTGACAATGGCGATATGAGCGAAATCGAATATCGGCGCATTCTTGTCGGTATTGATTGCGACAATCAGATCGGCACCTTCCACGCCAACCCGGTGCTGAATCGCGCCGGATATGCCAGCTGCAATATAAAGCTTTGGCCGAATGGTCTTGCCGGTCTGGCCAATTTGCCGGTCAGTCGAAACCCAGCCCTTCTGCACCAGAGGACGCGAGCAACCATATTCGGCGCCGAGGGCCGTTGCGAGCTCGCGCACCAGGTGGAAGTTGTCCTGCGATCCCAGCCCCAAGCCGCCGGCGACCACGACATCGGCATAGGCAAGATTGGACGTTTCGGAATCGCGGTCCGGAATGAACGACAGCACCTTGGTGACGATATCGTCCTCAACGAGACCAAGCGGGTGGATAATGATCCGGGACGCATCGCGCTCGACACGCTCGGGCATCGGCATGACGCGCGGGCGGACGGTTGCCATCTGCGGCCGGTAATTCAAGGTGTAGATCGTGCAGAGCAGCGAGCCGCCAAAGGTCGGACGTGTGGCCGCAAGCGAACCATCAGCGTCGACATCGAGCTCAGTGCAGTCGGCCGTCAGACCTGTCAGAAGCGTCGTCGCGACGGATCCGGCCAGGTCGCGACCGAGCGTGGTGGCGCCGAGCAGCAGGATCTCTGGCTTGTAGGCATTGACAAGCTCCGTCAGGGCCTTGGTATATGATTCATTGCGATACTCCGACAGAATGTTGTCGGGCACGAGATAGCTCAGATCAGCGCCATAGCAGAACGATTCAAGCGCGGCATTGCGCGTAGCCTCCCCCTCCGGACCGATTACGATTGCGGCGAGATCAACCTTCAGCTTGTCGGCAAGCCTGCGGCCCGCGCCCATCAGCTCCCAGGAAACGGGATGTACCTGCCCGCGCTCCTGCTCGACGAAGACCCAGACGTGCTTGTAGGCCTTGAAGTGCTCCGGCAATTCTCTTTTGGCTGCGGCACGGCCGCCCACGGCCGGCGTGGCAGCTTTGGTGACGTTGCTCATACCATGAATCCCCTCAGAACCAGCGCGCCCGCGCCACAGGATCGCGCTCTAGCTTCGATTGCCCCTTGAAGATGGACTGATCAGTGCCGGAGCGGCTTCGCGGCTGCCGCCGCCGGCTTCGCCTTCCCGGCGCGGCCCCAGCGCAAAAATGAGCGCTCGGCGATGGCCGGTTGCCGCACAGGTCACGTTTCGACAGGTCTGGTTTGAAGATGTCCTTGGCTCCAGCATTCTCCGCGCCCCATATCGCGGCCGGCGCCCGCGGCAGCCTCACCGCGTCGGCCGTACCGGCGCAGCCAGCCCGGCTTATCGCTTCCGGCACCGTTGACCAGGCAGCTCCGATTTGTGCGCAACACTCGCGCGCGGCCTTCGACGTGGCGCTAGGCGCTGATTCTGGCGAGCGCGGTAATCTTGTCGCTGAACCCGTCATGTAATTCGTACGCGTCTTCCAGCGCAAAGAAATCCGACACCAGCATGATGATATGTCCTCCTGACACATGAGGCCGCCGGTCATGGGGTGTTGGAAGATCAGCGCGAACTCGTTGACCTGCTTGATGCAGACGTCAGTATGCATGCCTTCTCCAGATGCTCGCGTGGATGCTTGGGTTAGCTTCGGATCGCCATCTCCGGTCAATCCCTGACCTCAATTGCATCGAACGCGATTTCCGAACGTAGCCCGCGTAAGCATGAGCCATGAAATGATCGCGGCACTGGGAATGAGCAGCAAAGGCAACGTCATTGTTCTTCCTCCAAATCTCATCTGGAACAAGGGCCGGCAGGGACGTCGTCAATGACAGACGTGGCAGCAGAACAGCAAGTGTCGTACCAGTCCCGGTGTCACCGAAATTCGGATGTCAAAGCAATGGCTTGGTGTGATTTGGTGGAGATACGTTTCAACACACGACGACTCCTGACATGGTCGCGAATCCAACAATGCCGCTTTGCGCAATGAGCGCAGCGAGTTGAGCTTAATGAAGACGAAGACCGCGCCTGGCGCCGTAATAACAATGTGGCGCGGAACAAGCCGCACCGAGGCGGCGACGCGGCTACTTCATCAGGACAGTCAATGGCACGAAGGCGGCGGGTCTCCTGGGCTCCGTGTTCTTGGGCTCTGCGACCGCATCCTTCAAAACCTTGAATACTCTCTGGTCGATTGGCGACGACACCACAAAATCGTCATAGGCCTGCTCCAGAATTGCCTTGCACCGTGCCTTAACCTCTGGTTCCGAAACGCCGACGAATTGTTCCTTGGCGAGGTGTTGCCCCATGCGCCCCAAGATATGCAGGCGTGCGACGTGGAGAATCTTGGAGTCGTAGTCGACGCCAAGAAGCGAGAAAAACTCCTCTGCTGAGGCGGCCGCGTTGAGCCGCTCCAAGATGCCTGTCGCCGGTGTGTCGCTCATCGAAAACTCTCCCTTCGTTTAACCCCCGGCGTGCAGCCGGGAACTGGTACAGCCGCACAATCCCGCCAGCACCTTTGCCGCGCAGAACCCAACGTATCGCCCAACCAAGGCTTCAGAAAACGCGGGGCGGTCGAGCAGCACCGCATCGCCTCCTCGAGGCGCCGCGCGCGGTCGGCCACTTGGACGCTGGCAATGGCCGGCGGGGACAATACTGAACATGACCTCACGTGCGATGGCTCAATGAGCGTTCACAGACGTCGCGCCAAATCGCAACCAATGTCTCACGCCCAACCGGCAGTTTGTTCTCAACGGCATATTTCCGCACCCTCGACAGAATCTGTCTTGCCTCATCGGCGCTGGCGGCAAGCTGCAATTCGTCGAGCAGCGTTGTGATCGCCGAAAGTCCAGAATGTTTGCCGATCACAAAACGGTTGGATCTGCCTAGCAAATGCGGGTCAAGCCACTGATAGGTGCGTTGATCCTTCAACAGACCGTCGACATGAATCCCGGATTCGTGGGTGAATACATGCTCGCCGACAATCGCCTTGTTCAGAGGAATCGCACGGGCTGCCGCGGCCGCGACCACCGCAGCGACGTTCTCGAGCTGCGGCAGTATGATGCTGGTCTGCCGTCCGTAGAGCTGTTTTAGCGCGACTGCGACCTCCTCCAGCGGCGCGTTTCCTGCACGCTCGCCGAGCCCAATGACCGTCACCGAGGCATGGCTCGCACCGGCTTTGATGGCAGCGAGCGTGTTGGCGGTCGCGAGCCCGAGATCGTCATGGCCGTGAAACTCGAGCTCGAGATCAGTGGCCGCTCGCAAATGTCCAACCAGCGCGCAAGTTGAATCTGGATCAAGCACGCTGAGCGTATCGGCAATGCGAAAGCGCCGCGCACCTGCCTCTTTTGCGGCTGCGACCAGCGTGATGAGAAACTCGATATCAGCGCGGGAGGAGTCCTCGCCGCCGACAGCGACCTTGAGCCCTCGCTCACAGGCGTAGCCAACCACTCGCTTCATTCGCTCCAGCGCCAATTCGCGGTTGCCGCCAATCTTGGCCGCGATCTGCACGTCGGAGGCGGGGATCGACATGTTGACCATGGATACCTTGGCCTCGATCGCCGCATCGACATCGGCCTCTCGCATCCGGCACCAGCCAATGGTGATGAGCGGGAGACCCGCTTCGACGATGCCGCGGATGGCAGCGATCTCCTCACTGCCCATGGCGGGCGTCCCGGCCTCGACTTCGGTGACCCCCGCCCTCGCCAGCGCCCGTGCTATCGCCAGCTTTTCGTCGGCGGTGAACGCGACGCCGGGAGCCTGTTCGCCGTCGCGCAATGTCGTGTCGTTGAGCACGATCGGTTTGGCCGTTGCCAATTCGGGCCACGACGCTTCGGCGACAGTTGCGGCGGCAGCGATCACGCGAATCTCCTTGCTGAGTTTGACCACGGAGTGCTCCAGCAACCGGCATGCCACGCCGGCAATGACACCAGCCGATTGGTAGATAGTTTTTTGTCCGGATTGGATTGTCGCAAACGCGACGAGGGTGCAGAGCGGACGCGTCAACTTGAATTCCGCCTCGCCGAGCTCTCGTTCATCTCGGCTTGCATTACAAATGGACAGCGATATCTCCGCGGAACACATGGTGGCTTGCCAGCCTGCGCTCGCGTAACAACCTTGCAGCCTATCTGCGACAAAGCCCGTCAGGACAAAGCCCATCAGAATTAAGACGAATTCGGCCGGCTCGCCCGCTCATCGTGAAGCCTCTGGAAAGCTAGCCGACAGACGTCCGGCGCCCGCGTCAGATTGGCCAGTCACCGGCGACGATCTGGCTCTCGCCTGCAACAGAACGTCGCGCCGGCGCTCGGCCATCCGGCTCTCGCCGCTTTCATCGCCAAAGCAGACGTCGAAATCGTTACATTGGGTGCACACCGGCGTTGTACACATCACGAGGCCCTCGTCCTCGCATAGCGTGCGGTAGAAGAACCGCTTCCATCGCATATTGTTGATATTGCACGCCGCGAGCGGCGCGAAATGACGACTTAGAAGCCGAGAGAGTTCGTCTCGGTTACGCAATCCGAGGTCTTCCCATAGGTGATCCGGCTCGATGGCGCGTCGCGCGATCATTGCAGCCAGCCAGCGGCCAATATCCCCTTCCGTCGATCGTCGCGAGAGCAAGAGATCACGCACCATTGCGACCTCGTCGGACACATTGGCCTCAAAACACGCGGCCGACTGTTCGGTTTTGATCTCAATCGACGGGAAGTACTGTTCCAACAGCGCCGCCAGTTCATGGGCTGCCAGGCCGGCTTTCTCGGGAAGTGGACCACCGTCCATCGAGGACGCTGCCAGAATAGCTGCCAGCACGTGGCGATCGAAGTCGCTGTCGGCAACTATCTCGGCATCTGCGGGGGACGCTCCAGTGAGCAGGTGGTAGGTTGCAATACCTTTGTGCACGTTTTCGCGCGCGGCGGTCGCACCACCAATTAATGGCGGAAGCAACTTCGCTTCAAACATGTGGTCCTTTCCACCGCGGGTCCAAGTATGCTGCGCCGCATCCCATCCTGGTGAGGTGTCTTTCGTCGGAATGCCGGTCTCCCGGGATGGGGGGAAATTGGGGAGACCGGCACCCGCTCGCGCGCCCTTACGAGGCCACGAGTCGCCACCTTTACGAGGCAGCGAGCTCGGCGGCGGTCTTGCCGACAATGGATTCGTCAACCGCCTTCATGATGCCGTGCTCCATCAGCATGTCCTCGAGTTCGTCCATGGAGATCGGCGTCGGGATGACGCCTTTGCCGCCGTTGTTGTGGACCTTGGTCGCGAGATTGCGATAGTGATCGGCCTGCTGAGACTCCGGCGCATACTCCAGCACCGTCATCCGGCGCAATTCCGCATGCTGGACGATGTTGTCGCGCGGCACGAAATAGATCAGCGTGGTTCCGAGCTTCTTCGCCAGCGCCTCGGCCAGTTCCAGCTCCTTATCGGTCTGTCGCTCGTTGCAGACCAGGCCGCCCAGCCGCACGCCGCCGGAGTTGGCGTATTTCAGAATGCCCTTGGAGATGTTGTTGGCGGCGTACATCGCCATCATCTCGCCGGACATCACGATATAGATCTCCTGCGCCTTGTTCTCGCGGATTGGCATCGCAAAGCCGCCACAGACAACGTCGCCGAGCACGTCATAAGAGACATAGTCAATGCCCTCGTAAGCGCCATTCTCCTCCAGGAAATTGATCGAGGTGATGACGCCGCGCCCTGCACAGCCGACACCCGGCTCGGGCCCGCCCGATTCCACGCAGCGGATGTCCTTGTAGCCGATCTTCATCACGTCCTCGAGTTCGAGGTCCTCGACGCTGCCGGCGTTCGCCGCCAGACTTAGGATCGTGTCCTGCGCCTTGGCATGCAGGATCAGGCGGGTCGAGTCCGCCTTTGGATCACAGCCCACAATCAGGATCTTTTGACCCATCTCGGCGAGCGCTGCCAGCGTGTTCTGCGAGGTGGTCGATTTGCCGATGCCACCCTTGCCGTAAAATGCGATTTGCCTCAGTGAAGACATGTTGCTCTCCATCAACCGATTTGCCAAACATTGCGCGCTACTCTGCGCGCGATCGTTTCTTCTCAGAAACGGGGTCCACGGGTTCAAGGGAAGGAGCGCATCGCTCGTCTTGTGCGTCTGCGTGCACTCAGCCCTCACTCAGTGTTGCGTCACCCCTATAGCAACAGCCGTGCCAGCACTTGTCCGCGCTCGCTTATGCGTCTGAATACGTTTTGCAAACTCACGCACCCACGGAGGATCCCTGCTTGTCGGGCTGGAGATTCATGCTGTTTTCTACCTGACAAGACTTGAGCCCGCCTGTCGGAAACCGAACAAGCCTCGCAAATGTCAGATGGGTCAAGGCCGTGCTTGCCGCGGGCTCTTTCGATGCGTTCAAGCGTGGAACGGGAATTGCCAATCGACCTTTGCGGTGGACCGTTGGCGGAGGAACGCGACAATGCAGGTCGGGAGTGAAACGTCAAAGGGAATTGCCGAGCGGCCGATGTGCCTGATCGATGACAACATCGCCCACGCGGCCTTGCGACGCATCTCCCATGATGGGATCGAGACGCACCAGCTTGCAACGCGGGAAAAGGTTGTTGCCGCGAGCGTCGATTGGCCGATAGGGGATGTGGTGCCGTTCGGCCGCTGGGAACAGCCGGCGCTGATCAGCGAAATGGCGGCCCAATGTCCTGGCGCTGGAATCCAGATCGTCTGCGACGCATCAGACAGGGCAACGATGGTCGGCCGCATTACGGCTGGCGCCCCTGCCGCGCACGGCAGGCCACCGACCTTGGCAACAGTTCGCAAAAATGTCGATGCCGTTCTCGACTGCGGCGGCGTCGCACCGATCGTTCAGCCAGGCGCGCTCGAATAGGTGCACCATGGCAACGATCATCTTCTATCAAAAGCCCGGTTGCGCCACCAACGCCCGACAAATCAACGCACTGACGACCGCGGGACATCACGTGATTGCCAAGGACATCTCAAAAGAGCCGTGGCGCACGGAGGAACTGCGCTCGTTCTTCGGACAAACGCCGGTCGTGTCCTGGTTCAACCCCTCCGCGCCGCGCATCAAGTCGGGCGAAGTCAATCCCGGCGCGATCGATGGGGCGGGCGCACTTGCGCTGATGCTCCGCGATCGACTCTTGATCCGGCGGCCCCTGATCGACGCCGACGGCGCAAGATGCGCGGGATTTGATCGTGAGCCCGTGCGGTCGCTGCTTGGTCGGATCGCACAAGATGATCTCGACGGATGCTCGCGCGAGGGAACGCTCATGGACTGTCCGTCCGAGTGAGAAGTTGCACAAGCTAAGGCCATGCTGGAGACAAGCCGACGCTCCCTCTCTTCGTTCTTTTCGGGCGCGCGCGACGAGCAACGCCCGCGCTGAGAATAAGATGAGAGGTCTATCAACCGCTGCAGGTCGGTAGAGGCCCCTCGGGGTGGCTCTTTCCGTCGCGCAAAAGCGCACTTTCCGCGCATGCGGCAGGACATGGCAGGAGCGATGCAATCTTGAGAAACTTCAACCGCGCATTACCGATGTGACTTAGCGACTTAATTACGTCGATGACCAACCCGATTTGATCCGCATCAAATCCATCGCCATCCCAATCATGTGACAGAGGGTTCGCGTGACTATCCACGCGAACTTTGGAATGGAGACTTTGATGAGAGCAAGAGCAATTCTGATGAACGCATCCCTGCTCGTACTTGCGGCAATGTTCGACGGAGCTGCCATGACGTCGGTACAGGCTGCGGACCTCGTACCGGCGCGGGTCTACGCTAGACCTCCACTGGTCGAACCATTCAATCCCTGGCTGATCCGCCTGCGCGTGCTCGGCGTATTGCCGGATTCCGAAGGCAGCTCGGTCAATGTCGGCGCCGTACCGCCTCTGTCATCACCGAATTCCGGCCTCTCGATCAGCGATCGGGTCGTACCGGAGCTCGACATCACCTATTTTTTCACTCCCAATATCTCCGCTGAACTCATTCTTGCCGTGACCAGACATCAGATCAGCGGCACTGGGACGCTGAGTGGGCTTGATATCGGCAAAACCTCGCTGTTGCCGCCGACCCTGACCCTTCAATACCACTTCACCGACTTCGGCCCGTTCAAGCCATATATCGGCGCCGGCATCAACTACACCGCGTTCTTCCACCAATCCTCGGCCAAGACGCCGTTTGCCGGCCTGGCGGTGACGGATTTGCATGTCAACAACACAGTTAGCCCCGCGGTTCAATTCGGCTTCGACTACATGCTCGATCGTCATTGGGGCCTGAACTTTGACGTGAAGAAACTGTGGCTGCGGCCGGATTATTCGGCGACCGTAAACGGCGCGATCCCCGTCACGGGCCGCGCTAATATCGACCCATGGCTGGTCAGCGGCGGCGTCACGTATAAGTTCTGACGAACGAGCACGCCCCGAAAATGTAAAGGCCGGCTTGCCAAGGCGAGGTGTCGAGCGAGGTGACACCTCGGGTAAAGGTCATCACACCCAGTGCCGGGAGCCGGGCCCGGCGCCGCATCCATTGACTATCGTGCCGTCACCGCTTCCTGCCTGAAGGCATTAACCGCTGCCCGGGTCAGCCGAAATACGCCACGGCCACCGGCCAGCGGACGATAGGCATGGCCGGCACGCGCATTGAGGACATCAAACCACTGGTGCGGCGTGAGCTTCGCCGGCCGCGCGCTGATCTGGACCACGGTCCCGTTCGGAGCGAACCGGACGTGGATGATGACCTGCTGCGAGTCCATTCAGTTTCCCTTTTTTAAGTTTCAGAATCCGCGCCGAGGCCGAGGAGCTCGATCGTCACGTGCTCGGTTTCGAGCACGTTGGCTTTTGGTGTCAAGCCGCGACGAGGCGCGGTCGTCTACCCTGGTCGCGCGTTTGATTGTCTCCGCTAGCGACTTACGATAGTCGTTTGCGGCTTCCCAAGACGAATAGCTGGCAGACGCTTTTTAGGGTCTGTCCCCGCGTTCAAAACAGTGCTCTTTTCGCCACAGCACCGAGGCAAGCGATGTGCCATCTGGTGACCGCAATCGTCTTGCGCAACAGCAGGCAATCACTATGGCCATTCAATCTTCCCTTTGGGCGCATGGGACGCTGAATGTTCAATAGATCGCGGCGCCAGCGCCAACGTTGATCGACGCATCCTTGATCGTCTCCACGATGAACTCGATCTGGTTGCTCGTGAGATGGGCGTGAAACGGCAGCGCCACGGCGCGATCGGCGATCTTCTCCGTAACCAGGAACTCGCCACGGCGATAGCCGAGATCAAAATAATGGCGCTGCAAATGCAATGGATGGCAATAAGCCGCGGCTTCGATCTGCTCGACGCGCAAATCATCGACAATGGCGTCACGGCTGGATCGCGTGAAGCGGGTCCCGAGATGGACGAGATAGAGGAACCAGTTCACCTCGGTCACATCGGGGCCGATATAGGGCGGCTTGATGCCCTCAAATGATTGCATATGCGCATTGTACAGCTGCTCAATCAGCCGGCGCCGCTCCAAGATGTCATCGAGGCGCTTTAGTTGCGCAAGTCCCAACGCTGCTGTGAGATCGCTCATGCCGGCTTGGTAAGGTGCTGCGCTGCCGACGACAACGGACGAGCGCTCATCCAGCCGGTGCGCGCGATGCCGACGCAAGGTAACGGCCACCTCGATATCGTCGCTCACCACCATGCCGCCTTCGCCACAACTTAAGGCCAGCGGCTGGGCAAAGTCGAACACCGCGATATCGCCAAAGCGGCCGACGAGTTCGCCCTTGTATCTCGATCCGATCGCCTCGGTGGAATCCTCCAAAAGCGGCAGCTGGTGGCGCTGAGCGATCGCGCGCAGTTCCGACCATGGCGCCGGGTGGCCGTTGGGATTGCCGGCGATAATCGCTCCTGTGCTGGAGGTGATACGCTCTTCCACCTTCGCCGGAGCCAAGGCGCCCGACCAATAGTCGACGTCGGCAAATACCGCCCGTGCACCCGCAAGACGGATGGCATGGACTGTTTCACGCATCGAATAGGACGATGCGATCACCTCCTGTCCGGGCCCGATGCCCAGTGCCTTCAAGGCAAGCAGAAGCCCCAGCGTGCCGCTCGGGACGGCAACGGCATATTTGCGGCCAAGATAGCTGGCGAAAGCCTGCTCGAATGCCTCGGTGACCGGCCCATTGGAAATTCGCGGCGAACACAAAAGCGTTTCCACGGCAGAGAGTTCCGCGTAGGTGATATCAGGGTCGGAGAGCGAGATGAAGGATTGATCCGCCTCCACCAAGCGCGTGGCCGCGTCGTGATCCGTTGCTAGTCCAACGCCCGTCACCGTCCAGCATTCCTTTTGGCCAGCACTATGCCGATTGCCCGCGCCGGGTCGGCCGTAATCTGCATGCAGTGGTCGGATCCATCGACCAGATGCAGGTCAAAACTCGGAAAACGGCGAAACGGCTGCTCCGTCACGTCGGACGCATCACAGCGTACGCAGGCGAGCTGCGGAAAGCGGCGCCGCAGTTCAACGACCGGGCCTGTATCGGCCTCAGCCGCCGCAATTAGCCGTTCGATTTCGATCAGTTCGTCGGGGCCGAGCGCCATTATGGCTCCTATAACAGGTCCGAAACGGGCATCATTGCCAGAACAGCCGCTCAGGATCCGCGTTCAATTCGTCGAGTGCTGAGGACAGCCGGTGGTAAATGCTGTAAAATTCCCAGATTCCCTGCGCATGATTTTTGAAGAAAGTCTTCCAGGCCCCGCTCGCGACATCGTAAAGGATCAGCGCGACATCGATCAGGCCACTGTCCCTATCGATATTGCCCGAGCAGCAGGGACTCTCGATGAGATAGCCCCCTCTTACCGGCGTCACATTCGGCGAGACAAAATGATAGCGCGTGCGCGAGCTCAGGGCGCGCTCGATCCGCTTGCGATCGAGCTCGTTCGGGTGTGGAATCGGCCCGGTCACTACCTTTCTCATTACCGCGGCATTCATCGCCAACGCCTCCCTTCAAAGCGCTTTGATTTCGTCCTCAAAACAGCCGATAATCAGCTGCTCACCAAAATCCACGAGGTAGATCGGCACGTTCGCTTCCGTATGCATGCGGACCCGGATGATCTCCCCAATCCGTCCGGCGCGGACTAGGACCCCACCTGGCGGAACGGTGGGAAACGAGTCGTCATTGATGACGTCGACCGCGGTTTTGATGCGCTGGCCTGATCGATAGTTCGGAACGCCCGGCTCAATCATGACACGGCCTCTTCCTCCGGAAACGGCGGATCATCAACTTCTTCGCCTGGGTCAAGCGTATCGAGTTCCTTGCGCTTCATGCCGACGCGATAGCCGCTTTCCAGAAATGCTACGCCGTAGATATAGAATTGCTGCAGGAAGGTGCCGATCGAGACGACGTAGCCAACCTCGCCTTTTCTGACCAGGATCTCGCCGATCTCCTTGCCGGGATAGGTACCATCATTGCGGATCGAGCGGTTGGCGCGCACCTTTTCACCAAAGCTGAAGCAAGGAGGCCCGCTTAGCTCGACCACGTCACTGTCGCGGACGATGTTGCTCATGCAGCCATCCCTTGCGGACTTCTAAGGACGAGCTGCCAGGCGAGCGCAAGCCAAGCGATTGCCCGCTGCGCGAGCTTCATCGGCAGCTTTCCTTTTCTAATGGGCGACTTGTGCGATTGTCGGACACAATGCCTGGTTCAGGGAAAGGCAGGTCGATTACGGGGAGCAGCGCCGGCCAAATCCATGGGGACACCGCCGCGCAGCAAGCAGCGTTCAGCATTGAGAAGTAACGTTCGGCCATTGCGCTCGGCGACTTGCTCGCCGGGCTTGGGGTACCTGCGTAACGTCGATATCGGCGAACAATCCGGAGCGAGCGCCTTCTATGACGGCGAACGAAATTTGGTATTTGGGTGCCAGCAAGGCGCAGCAGCCAACTCGTAAGCTTTTCGGCGCCGGATCCAACCGTGACGTTCATGGGGCTCTCCCATTTAGGCCGACGCCTGGCGGCGCGGCCAAGAGGTGTCGACGACGCAGGTGTCGTCGACCGGACAAACCGCAACACATTGCGGCTCGTCGAAATAGCCGACGCATTCGGTACATTTTTTCGGATCGATCGAAAACGTCCCGCCCTTCTCAGAGATTGCAACATTCGGACATAAGGGCTCGCAGGCTGAGCAGCCCGTACATTGCGAAGCGATGATCTTGAACGGCATTCGCTATCTCCTCACGCCGCCGAGGTCAGTGCTTTCCGGCAGATTGCCGCATCATCGCGCTTGACGTGCAAGATCTCACCGCTTTGCAGCTTGTCGAGATAGCAGCGGAACCAGGCAATCGCCGACTTCTCGATGAACTCATGCGCGTATCGGTCGACCGGCTCGATGCCGGCCTTAAGCAGATTTCTCCTCGGGCAGTCGCCGATCTTGGCTACGAACACAGCATGGCAATCCTTGATGGCGCCGATGATGTTTGAAAGCCTGTCCTCCTCCCCGTGTCCGCCCTGGCAGTAGACCTCGGCTCTGCGGTGGCCGACGAATTTTGCGCCGGAGGTCGAGAGTTCGTAGACTTGGAACTCCTTGGCATGGCCAAAGTGCTCATTGATCAGGCCCGAGCCCTTGGTCGCGACCGCAACCAGAAGCGTGATCTCGCTCTTCTGGCCAGCGAGTTCCGCAAGCTCCTCCCGCCTGGCCGCGATCTTGGCCGCGCGCTCATCCTCGACCTTGGCCTGATAGGCCCGGCGCATTTCAGCGTCATAATTAACGTCCATGGCCATGATCCTTTCGGTAGTGAAGTCCGCGCGGCGATCCTCTCCAAGCAGGCCGACCGCGTCGGCGCGACACTGGCGGCAATGCCGCATCACCCTCGTCTCGCCTTCACAAGCATCTTGCAGCGCTTTCAATTCCTGCGCCGTCGGACCCCGCTGACCGCTCAGGCCGAATACCGTGCCATGCTCGGACGCGGAGATCAGCGGCATGATGTTGTGCAGGAAGGCCCCCCGTGACTTCACCGCTTTGTTGACCTCGACCAGGTGCAGGTCGTTGATTTCAGGAATCATCACCGAATTGACCTTGCACAGGATGCCCCGCTCTGTGAGCATCTGAAGGCCTTGCAACTGGCGATCAATGAGTATGCTGGCGGCTTCGATTCCGGTGTGCCGCTTGTGGTTGAAGAATATCCACGGATAGATCTTGGCGCCGATTTCGGGATCGATCGTGTTAATGGTGATGGTGACATGATCGACATTGGCGCGAGCGATGCTATCGACGTAATCTGGAAGTGCCAGTCCGTTGGTCGATAGACAGAGCTTGAGGTCCGGCGCCGCCTTGGCGACCAGTTCGAACGTCTCGAAGGTCTTTTCCGGGTTGGCCAGGGGATCGCCTGGGCCGGCGATTCCGAGCACGGTCAGCTGCGGAATGCTGGTGGCAACCGCAAGCACTTTCCTCACGGCCTGTTCGGGAGTGAGCTTCTCGCTCACCACGCCCGGACGCGATTCATTGGCACAGTCGTATTTGCGGTTGCAGTAATTGCACTGGACGTTGCAGGCCGGCGCCACGGCGACATGCATGCGCGCGTAGTGATGATGCGCCTCCTCGCTGTAGCAGGGATGGTTCTTCACCTTTTCCCAGATTGTCTGCGGTAGATCACCTTGGCCCGCCTGCGATCCGCAGTTCGTGCTGGGGCCGCCATGCGAGGTGCGGCAACCCTTATGCTCGGCGATCTCACCGATATATTCCGCAATTCCGCTACGTCTGCCGCGCCCCGCGACCGCGTCCATAATCAGTTCTCCCTGTACGACAAATAAGCTTCTCAGGACGAGCCCTGAGCGAACCACAAGGAAAGGAGTTAGCAACCTCCGTGCCATCGCGGCGGACGATGCCATTTCTGAACAGCGCCAATGGCTTGGCGCACGCGATCCGCATCGTTGCGGGTACCGCAATGATGTTGCCACATGTAGGAAAAGCGACACATATCACTGGCCGCGAGAGATGCCATTGACGCGCACCTATTCATTCACGGCCTGACGGCGCGCAGAAACCACTCTCACCCGCCGCCGCATTTGCTGACCATCTTTGTTCACTAACCAGTCGGCGCCGTCGGCCTGAATTTGGCAGCGCCACTACACTAGCTGGCGAGCAATAGCTCCACCGCGCGCGGGAGCTCAATTGCGAGCGGCATCAAGCCTTGCTCGACGAGAAAGCATAGTTCGTTTCGCGAAAGCACTTGCGGATCGACAATCACGTAATGGACGTCGGACGAGCGCTTGGTGATCTGTCGCGCATAGGTGCGCAGCAGTTGGTCATTGAAGCGACAGCCGATGAACAGAAAGCTCCGCCGCGTCCGTCTTTCCTTGATGATGTCGGGAATCGGCGTTTGGATGTCGATCTCCGTCAGCACCTCGACATAATCGGCGTCAGAGATCAGGAAGTTCTTTGCCGGCTCTACGCTGCCATGCGGCTTGTACAGCACTGTCGCCCAATTGCGAGCCGCGGCGCCGTCGACCTCTTGGCCTGCCGAATCATAGAAGCGATAAAAGTGGTCAGTATAGAGGCCGGCGCGGCTGACACCCTGCACCTCGCCCCATCCATCGCGCTCGCCGAGCGCCGCACGCATGGCGCTATCGTACCAGGTGTCGACGATCATCGGTGGCGATAGAGACGCAAGATGATGATGCAGCGCCGTCGGCTCGACCGGTACAGCAAAGGCCTGAGCCATTAACCTCGTCAGGGTGAGACGATGTTTGTTACTCTCGATATACTGCGCCGACGCCCACGCATTGCCCTTGGCCCGTCGCGGCAGTGCAACCTTGGTGGCAAAGAAGGCGGCCAATGTCTCAGGTGTCGTCGGCACATCCGGCCGGGACAATTCGGCAAGGCCAGGTCCGAGGTAGGGAATAACGCTGCCCGCACTCAGTCTGGCCGCGAGTTCAGTGAGAATCGCCTCCGTATCGGCTGGACTGGCAAAATCGATGCGCGGAGGCGCCTTCATCGCTCGCCGCCGCCTTCGCCGCGCTTCCTGGCGTTGATCGTGATTGGCAAGGGAGTGTCGCTTGCCATCTCGGGCAGGTCGAGTACCCAGCCATTGGCGATCCTGATCCAACCGCCCCAAAGCGTCTCATACTCGGACTCCACGATCGGCTCTTCGAGATCCTTCTTCGGCACGTAAATCGACAAACCCGCGTCCGGAGAGCGGCGTATCATGATTTTCATGACGTCAACTCCCTGGACTGCGACGCGTCGCGGGGTGAACTGGAATACTCCCGCGACATGGCGCGCAGCTGAGCCACGATGCCAGACAGTACGTGCGCGACCCGAGCGACCTCTTCGACCGTGGTTTCACGCGACAGAGAGAATCGCACCGCCCCGCGCATGCTGCTTGCCGGCACGTCCATGGCGCGCAGAACATGAGATGGCTCCAATGAGCCGGAGCTACAGGCCGAAGCGACGGAAGCGGCAATGCCGGCACGATTGAGATGATGCACAATGGCTTCGCCCTCGAGATGGTCGAAGGCGACGTTTGTCGTGTTCGGCAGCCGGCTACTGAGATCGCCGAGCACCGAGCAACCGCCATTATGCAAGATGGCCTGTTCCAGGCGATCGCGCAAGGAACCAATGCGAGCGCGCTCCGGCTCGAGCCGTTCCGCCGCAAGTTCTGCAGCTTTGCCGAGACCGACGATGCCGGGGATATTCTCAGTTCCCGCACGGC
Source organism: Bradyrhizobium sp. UFLA01-814 (assembly GCF_046718885.1). Classification (NCBI taxonomy): domain Bacteria; kingdom Pseudomonadati; phylum Pseudomonadota; class Alphaproteobacteria; order Hyphomicrobiales; family Nitrobacteraceae; genus Bradyrhizobium; species Bradyrhizobium sp. UFLA01-814. Next base: position 17,813 of record NZ_JAQOSR010000003.1, read on the forward strand.
GCCCTCGCTCCTGAGATCCGCCCCAGATCAGCGGTCTGAATTTTGTGTCTTTGCGCAAATAGAGCGCACCGACGCCTTTGGGGCCGTGCAGCTTGTGAGCGGACAGCGACAGCATGTCGATAGCACTGTCACTCAGGTCGATGGCCAGCTTGCCTATGGCCTGCACCGCGTCGGTGTGAAACAGGGCGCCTGCCGCGCGCGTCAACCCGGCAAGGAACTCGACCGGGAAAATCGTGCCGGTCTCGTTGTTGGCCCACATGACCGACGCAATCGCCGTGCGTGGTCCAAGGGCCCTGCGGAACGCCTCGATGTCGAGCCGGCCCCGCGAATCCACGCCGATCACATGCGTCGTGACGCCGTTTGTCGCCAATTGCTCGACCAGGGCAAGAATAGCCGAATGCTCGACGGAGGTCGTGACGATCTCGTCGCGCCCGTCCTGCGTTGCAAGCGCAGAGAGGATGGCAGCGTTATTTGCCTCGGTTCCGCCGGAGGTGAAAACGATCTCGTGATCGTAGGCACTGCCTAACAATCCCTGCAAGCTGCGGCGCGCCTGTTTCACGGCCTTCGCGACCTCACTGCCAAACGCGTGAGCAGATGATGCATTACCGAATTGCTCGGTCAAGAACGGCAACATGGCTTGCACGACGGCGGGATCCGCTCGCGTGGTGGCATTGTTATCGAGATAAATCGGCATTCAGGGCCTCGCTCAAACCCGTGCCTTGGCTGCGGCGGCAAGTGGGATCAGGCCGACGAATTTGCTGATCCTTTCGATCAGCCGCGCCTGAATGCGTTCGAACGTCCGACCGGACAGCTTGCGGAGCACGGAGGCGCCAGTCGGCTCGACGATGCTCCTTCCGCGGCCAGTCTCGACGAAGCGGCCATTGGTGCCATCGCATCGCAGATGGGGCCTGGTCTTCTCGATCACGGCGCGAATGAGTTGCTCCCGATCCTTTTCGGTAAACAGCGGGTACTTCAGTGGCTCGGGGACAAGCACGCTTTGGTTCCTTGTCATCAGCCGAACGATTTGCCGCAGGAACAAATCGAGCCGGCATTCGGATTATCGAAGATAAATCCCGAGCCCTCCAGCTTCACCACGAAGTCGATCGTCGTGCCGGCGAGATGATCACGACTCATGTCGTCGACAAAGACCTTGATACCGTCGCGCTCGATCACGGTCTCGTTGGGGTTCGCCTGCTCAGCCAGGTCCATTGCATATTTGAACCCGGCACATCCACCGGTTTCAACCATGATCCGCAGGCCGCGCGCCGGCTGCGCCGACTTTCCGAGTACGCTCTTGACCGCATTCAACGCGCTGTCTGTCAGATTGATCATCACTCACCCTCCACTTAACTGAGCTGAGCTTGCGAATGGCAATTCGCATGCCAGCGACACCCGCCTTTGACAATATTGGCCTTTTCGGACCGCGCTGTTTGCTTTGCATCACATGTCGGCTTCCAGACAAAGGGTATGGACGGCGCGGCGACGAGCCTGCTGATTCCTGATGTATTGCGCTGCTCCCGCATGAGGCGCGTCACGGCAACGAATTTGCATCACGCCTTGTGCCGGCGGCCCCGCCCGGCGACCCGTTCGACGAGGACGACTAGCATGCAACATATGCCCGAAGAACCAGAATGCTCACCGCGGGCTTTGATGGACCCGGTCTGCATCGACGCTGAATTCATTCAGCTCGTTTTTCATAATGACGACGACACGCCTGTCGGTTTCGTCGTGCGCCTGCTGCGCGAGGTATTCGGAAAGCAGCAGCGGGATGCTGTTGCACTTGCCGAGTTCGTCTGGCAGCAGGGCAAGGCCGTCTGCGGCCCCTACCCACCCTCAGTTGCGAAAGCGCTGCTCGAGGAAGCACAGAAGCGCATTCGCGCCGCAGGATTTCCCTTGCTGATCACGAGTGAAGCCGCTAGCAAGGCGGATACAGCCGACCTGTCCGATGTGCAATTCGAATATGCCTGTGATGCGCTGGACTGGCATTTTGCAAATTTCTTGCCGGGAGAACTCGCCACCACGGCGCGGCATTTGCCGGCCTACATGCGCGCCGATGTCCAGGTCGCGATCGACAATCTGTTTGCTGACCCAATCCGCTTCTTCGGCGCGTATGAACGGCATTGGGACGAGGCGCTTTCATTCGCTCGAATGAAACGCCGTGGATCTGATGCGATTTCACTGGTGCCGCCGCAATTTGATGAGATCGATACCGGCGAGCTGGCGCCAGCCAAATGTTTGCGTAACGGCTTGTGGCTTTGCCAAGCGAGCGAATTCCCATACGCCGTCGTGCTCTCGCATGATCGCGAATTTGGCCGCGAGACCCGGATCCGCATTGAAATCATCGTTCCTGCGCGCGATACCGGCGACAGCTTCGTGCAATGCTGCCTTGATGAACTGGAAAAGACCATCCACTCTGCATGCTCATATCGCGGCAAGATCATCTCGCTCGTCGAAGGTGCGGATTGCGCCGGCGGCATCAGCGGTGTGACGCTACATCGGCTGCCGAAGGTCAAACGTGAGGACGTCATCTTGCCCGAACGGGCACTCAAGTTGCTCGATCGCAGCGTGTTGGGCTTCGTCGATGCCCGCGATGAACTCCGCCGGCTCCGCCAGTCGACCCGCAAGGGCATTCTGCTCTATGGCCCGCCCGGCACTGGCAAGACCCACACGATCCATTATCTCGCCACTAACCTGCCGGGATACACCACGCTGATCATCACCGCCGAACAGCTCGAGCTGCTCGGCAGCTATATGGCACTGGCACGCCTGCTGCAACCAACAATGGTCGTGATCGACGATGTCGATCGGACCGCCAGCAACAGCAGCATTTTGACAGCATGCGAGGTATCCTTGCTGAGCAAGCTGCTGAGTGAAATAGACGGCTTGAAGGAGGATGCCGATATCCTCTTCGTGCTCACCACCAACCGGCCCGACCAATTCGAGGTCACCCTGGCCGATTGCCACGGCCGCATCGACCAAGCGATCGAAATACCGCTGCCGGACGCAGCCAGCCGCGGCAAGCTGATCAGGCTCCACAGCGGAGGCTTGTCACTTGAGGGGGAGATCATTGCCGAAGCCGTCCGCAGTACCGAAGGGGTCAGTGCCACGTTTATCAAGGAGCTGATGCGGCGCGTCACACAATCAAGCATTGCGCGTGACGGCGGGCATTCCGTGATCACAGCCGATGTCCACGAAGCGCTCGATGATATGTTGTTCGCCAGCGGTCGGCTCAACGCGAAGCTGCTCGGCGGATCCCAGGCGATAGCCGCGGGGGCACGAAGCGGAGCGACTGGCGCAATCGAATCCCCTCGAAAGTCAAGGAGAGCGCGGCATTAAAGCGAGTGTCTATTGGCACCCCCGCAAACTCGAAAGAGGAGGACACCGAGCGCTGTCGCCAGGACTGGATAGGGCTCGCGCTCCGGAGGGCCGTTGACGGACCAAACCACAAAGTGTTGCAATTAGAAAACGACCAGCGTCACGACCGAACCGAACAAAAAAGCAGATCCATTTACGCCGTAGCCCACGCGGTCCGACAATGCTTACATTTTCGAAGCACTGATGCGGCAACGCGCGTCGCGTTTCTGACGCGCTTGTTCGGCGATCACAGCCTCCTTGCGCATTTCTCCAGGAATACCCCGATGAACCGCTGCGCTTGCAACGGCAAGACCTTTGCATTGATGGTCTCGCCGGCCAAAAAGTGTCCGGCAATCAGCTCAGATTGAGGACGATCTTCATGACTGCAATCGAGAACACCCCGCTCGGCCGCCTGGAGAAGGAGGGGCGCCTGCTCAACGCCGTACTCAAAGGCGGGACCACCAGGCCGGGCCGGTTTGGCTTTCGCGGCGATATCGCACTGAAGTTCCAGGTGCAGGTCGCGGACGAGAAGCGGCCGCCGGATTATTCGATCGAGCAGGTTCTGACGGTCGCGCAGGAAGGGGAACGCGCTATTCCGGTGCTGGCCGGCTATCTGCATTCCCTCGCTTATCTTGCTGACGTCGCAAACGTGCTGGACGGCGTGCTCGGCCCGGAGGGTCGCTATTTTATATTCTGCAACAACATTGACCTGTTGGCGAAATACCGAATCAAGCTGGGCAATGTCACCTTCCACGTGCTGCCATGCGATGAATCCACAGTCTGGAAGGAGATGATGGACCTGGTCGGGGTCAACAAGGATGACATCAAAAAGCTGGACGCGGGCGGCAAGCTCGACTACCTGCTCGAAGCGGCAAAGGAGCTCGATGCGTCCTACGATGAGATTTCTTACGAAGACGCACTGAAGAGAATGGCGCCTGCGAAGAACCGCAACGAGAACCGGCCGGTCTGAGCGCGCCGCTTCAGCTCTCGCCGGCGCGATCCTCCTCGACAAGTCGCACGCCGATGACGCATATATCGCCGTCCAGAACCGTCAACGCGACCGGCGTGAGCTCTCTGCCCTTACAAGGGCCGTCGACACAGCGGCCAGTGCCAAGCTCGAAGGTTGAGCCATGCTTGCCGCACATCAGCCGGATTCCGGACGGATCGAGGAATTCATTGCGCTCCCAATCCAGATTGACGTCGTTGTGTGGGCATTTGTTGAGATAACCGAGCACCTTTTTGCCCCAGCGCACCACAATGATGGACCACGGCCTGTGCTTACCGTCGTCTCCAACGATCATGAGATGGAAGCCCATGGCTCGGCGGCTTGGAATGTCATTGAAGCCGCAAATGACGTAGGTGGTATTGGGCTCAACCCCTTGCTTGGTCATAATCATCCGCCTTTCAATGACTACCCTGCGTCAGGCCCGCAACAATCATGGCGGTATCGGATCGCCCACCTTTCTGAGGAGCCCGACTCCCGCAAGTGACGTCCGAAACCAATTGGGGACGGACAACGATCGACGAATCTACGCAACCATTCGAGGCTCTGTAGCGCGCCACAGACGCATCTCAGCGGTTACTGAAATAGTCTTTCTCTTGGCCAGTCGACTGCTCCAACTCCGTGGCTGGGCGAGCTAAATCAGTACTTCGGCATCCAAATACGGTCTTCAATGTTACTGCAAACCAGAGGCGCGTGACTGTCATTTCTCTCCTGCAAGAATGCCTTTCAACTCGTAGATGGGTTGGGGAAGTCAGTAGGGATCAGTGTTGTCGCCGACCAACAATGGGCGGCTCGATGGGCCAGGATGTACGCGACGGCCCTTTCATGCAATCAACGCTGTCTATTGAGTATCGACGCTTGGAAAGGGCTTGTTGACCAATGCGTTGTATGTCCAGGGTCGGCGGTTCGCGAACATGTGCACGTTTACCATAAGGTTCTTTTGCCGTGCACTGCTGATCTCCACGAAGTCGAAAACGACCTTGTGCATATCAGGATAGTTCGGTGTAGCGACGTCGACATCCCAAACTGGGAACTGAGCAGGATGAACGACCAAGCTGCCGCCGCCGAACGGCGCGTCGACGCGATTGGCCATGATGAGGGCACAACGGTTATCCACCGCCCGCGGCACTGCGAGCAATGTACGCTCCTTACGATCCTGTAGGCGGGCCGGCCACAAGATCACATCGGCACCATTTGTCCCGAGGCAGCGCGCTGCTTCGGGAAACATTCCGTCATAACCCATCATGATTCCGATTCGCCCGAACGGCGTATCGCTCACTGGATACTCGAAGCCAGCAGTGGCCCAAGAACGTTCGTCGACGAAAAGGTGGACCTTGCGATAGGAGAACAGCACCTTGCCTTCGGGGCCGACAAGGAATGACGTTGGATAAAGACGACCATCCACCTCCTCGACATTAGGCACCAATATCGCGCACCCGTTGGCCTGGCACAGCAAGCCAAATCTCTCGATAAGCTCTTCATTTTGAGCAGACAGACGTTTAGCCTCAGCGGCATCGACCCGCCAGTTCGATGAAGCGAAGTATTCCGGCAACACCATAAGCTGAATTCCGAAACGCGCAGCATGGCCGACTTGCTCAATGACCCGGTTGAGCGAAGTGACATGCGCCTCGGACACGTGGCTCTGCACGGCCGCCATGTTGAATGCCATCTCGCCAGGGATGATCGATCGTTTGCTGACCTCGGCGACTGCGGTCTCGTCATAGGGTAAAGTCAAAACCTGATAGGTTTCAGGACGGCGATCTGCGAATTTGTCCGAACCGAGCGGGTGCCGCTTGTTGTCGGCAAGGGTCGGATCAATGTCGCTGACGGCCATGCCATGAGTATCGTAAGCAACCTTCGCCCGGAGATTACCGGCAGGATCGACAATCATGCTTCCGCCTGGATAGTAAATCGAGCGTTCCTGGCCGGACTTGGTGGCCGCACAAATCCAGACGCCGTTCTCAAACGCCCGGGCCGGGCGCCACATGTCGGCCTGATCGATCAGGAAGAAGTTGGCCATATCCACAATCACTTGCGCCCCGACGAGCGCCGTGCAACGTGGTATCTCGGGAATGCGTCCATCGAAACAAATCATCAGGCCGATGCGACCAAGTTCGGTCTCCGCGACGGGAAAGCCACGTTCGCCAAACGCGAACCAGTTCTGATCGTGCGTCGTAAGAAACTGCTTATGATAGTGCACGACGAGGTCTCCCCTCCTGTCGAGAAGGACGCCTGCATTGAAGACTTTCTCCGCCGTTGGATCCCACTCCGTCATGCCGCTGGCGATAAACATGTCATACTCACGCGCAAGCTTTGCGAGAGCATTCACGAACCGTCCATTAGCCGGCTCGGCCACTTGCCGCGCATGAGGGATCGAGTCGTACAGGTATCCAACATTCATGCACTCGGGAAACACGATCAATCGCGTCCCCCGAAGTGCCGCCAGCTTGGTGTAGTGGGCGCAAATCTCAAGATTCGCTTCCACATTTTCAAGCACCGCGAGGGTCTGCACGACGGCGGCGCGATATTGATAGGATTTCATACGACGCTCCATCGTGCATCGACAACGACCGTACGGCCGCCTGAATGTTGTATTCTTTTGGTGCCGGAGAACGTAAGTCAGCCGCCCCCACCTAATTTGGCTCGCTGTCTTTAGGTGCGTACTTGAGGGCGCGGCGCGAACAGATAGATGGCTCGATTGGACCAGCCAACCCATGGCAGCATCCAGGCCGTTTGTCGTGTTGCGATCTTCGCGAACGCCCCATTGCAATTATTAAGGGTTGGTCTTGCCGATAAAGCGATTCGACGTGCAAACGCTCCATCGGCCTGCTCCGTTATTCGGCAAATAGGTGAGCTCCATTCGAGCGCGCTGGCCTAGTCTGTGCTAATCACTCCGGCTCCAAAGTTGCGTAGTCCATTCATCTGGTTCACGATGGGCCTAAGAATGGAGAGGCGGACATATGCGCTCCAGCCGCGTTTGCGGAAACGTGGGTCTGACAATTGGTCGGACAAACCCTGGCGCAGGCGCCGCAGCCGATGCAGGCGCCCCGATCATTCATGACCATGATTTTCTTCTCGACCTCATCATCGTCGTCAAGGTCGACAAGTTCGCCCTCCTCATTGATCCCCTTCAATGTCATGACATCACGACCGCAGACCTTAAAGCAGCGGCCACAGCCGATGCACTTCTTGGCATCGATCACGCTCAAGTAATCCGGCGTCCAGTCGCGGCCATCGCGCGTTGCAAATGACATGACAGGGATCCCTCTCTACGCCTTTTCCATTAACTTCAGGTCCCGGCTCCTGCGCTCGAGTTCGGCGTAGGCATCGTGCGCCTTCTGGGCCACCGCCATGATCGAAGTCCAGTTGAGGGGCAATTCTTCCGAAAGGTCGTGCAGATCCATTTTGGCCTGCAGTGCTTTTGACGACAACTTCTTCAATTCTGCTATCAGCATCTCGCGATCGCTCATGCGCGGCCCTCAATAGTTCGCAACTTCGGGGAATTTCCTGATCATCTTGATTCCATCCCGGACATACTTGTTACCTTCACTGGCAAGCTTTGCGAGATTTTCGAATCCGAAGCGATGCACATCCCGAAGCTGCTTGTTCACCGCGATCAATCGCCCCGCGATCAGCACCATGCGACCAAAGCCCTCATGGTGCATCTTCAGCATCGGCTGGATCATCACGTCGGTCGCCTTCTCGATCGAAAGGGCGACGGCGTTGAAGAACAGCTCGAGCCGCCAGACCGTATCCGGATCGGGATCGCCGATGACCGGCAGTGCGCGTCGCTTCTCCTTGTCCAGGATATATGGCTCGAGGAGCTCGAGATCGCTCCTGCCGGCCCAGGCCCCGCTCATGTCCTCAGCCCTCCAAATCCTGACCAGCTCTTTGACGAACGGTGCGTCGAACCCGCCAGCGGATTGCATTACATCTGCAGCCTCGGTCATGTGATCCTCATCCGTCTAAATCGAATGTACGCTTATTGCCCTTGGCCAAGGCTTTTCGCAGCCATGGCGGGGGCGTGCCCTGCAGCACGCGCTCGAGCTTTTCGAGCAGCACCTCGATACTCTCTGGCTTGTTGACCCTGATGGGATGGATGTTTCTGGCCACCACTCGCGCAGCGCCGGAGCCGCCGATGGCACCGACATAGAGGATGGCGCAATCCTTGATCGCTTCGATCTTGGGCGCCAGCTTGTCCTCGTCGCCGTCTTCCTTAAGTTCGCCGTCGAACTGAACCGCTTTCAGAAATACGTGCCCGCCTGGCCCGACATCGTAGACGGCGATATTCTTCGCCCAGCCAAAATGTGCATCGACACGTCTGAGATCTTGGGTAGCGAATGCAACTTTCATGCAATCGACCTCTCTGTTGAGTCGATAGGACTTCGTCGGCCGGGTCCTAACGGCAGCGCCGAGCCCCGCCAGCTATCGGGCGTCGGGGCATGATTTTCCTCGTGGTCGGCGATCACCAAATTGGCGATATCGAAGATTAGTTCGCGCGTGCCCCGATAGCCGACGGATAGCTGGTGTCCTGCCCCGAGCCGGTCGAACCTCGGAAAACCCGCCCGATGGAATGGAATCTTAAGGCGCGTCGCGGCTTGCCGACCATGCGAATGCGTGATCAGCAGATCGCAATTCCTGGTCCTGGCAAGCTCTTCCAGGTCCTCCAGATCGCCGATCTGCACCTCTTCGGTCTTGATCTGCTCCAGCACCGTCGACTGCGTGGTCGTCACGGCCGCCGTTACACGGGCGCCCATCTCGTGCAGCATGCTGGATAGGTCAAGCAACAGGTCAGGTTCCGCGCCGATCGCAAGTCTGCGGCCGCCGATCTGGAAATGCGCGTCCAGCATCGCATCGACGAGCTGCCCGCGCTGGCGCCGATACCTTGCTGGAACAGGGCGGCCACTGATCTCGCTCAAAAAAGCCATGAAGTCATCATTGGGAACCAGGCCGCACAGCCGCTCAAACAGCCGAAAAGGCACCCCGGTCTTCTCTTGCATGGCCTCTGCCGCCCGCCGCATTTGCGCACCGATCGCAATTGTCCAGCCGGCTCGGCCCATGCGCGCGACTTCATCGATCCCAATGCCGCCGGTCGTCGTCGGCGTGAAGCGATCGGGAATATGCCCATCCAGCGAACCCGCCAGGTTGGGCAGGAACGATGGCTGCAGGCCGAAATCCTCAAAGATGATCCTCAGTTCGTCGAGATCACCTGGCGTGAGGTGACATCCGGGAAGCACATTTACCCGCACAGGATTGCGCTCGGCCCCGCTCGCCGGCGCCTCGACCAGCACCTCGACCATACGCACGACCGCTTTCCCCCAGCCGTCCTGAAATGCATCCTTGAAATCGGGCGTCGAGACATAGACCAGAGGAAGCTTGTCGAGCTGCGGATGCTTCTCCCGGATCAGCTTGATGTAGGCGTCGACATCGTCGCCGTTGGTTTCGGTCACGCCGGTCGAACAGATCCCGATGATCTCCGGCTCGGCGCGCTTGTGGATATTGAGTATCGCCTGCTCGACATTTTCATAGCCGCCGAGCACCGTCGTCACCTCGCTCATCGCTGTTGTCTGCAGCGGAACCGGCTCCTTGAAATGCCGCACAAACAGTGTGAGCCCAAAGGACGTGCATCCCTGTGGGCCGTGCAGAAGCGGCATCGCTCCGCGAAGCCCCATGAAGGCGAATGCTGCGCCGATCGGCTGGCTCATCTTGAGTGGGTTGACCGCACAGGCCTTCTTTGACGCGGTGACAAGGACCATGACGCCACCCTATCCCGTGGCCTGCAGCGTGGCCGGCCACCAAGAGATCGGCCTGCCCGCCAGGATGTCCTCGATCCGCCGTCTGCAACAGCCACCGACCGCGGGGGTATGCTGTGTGACCGCTTCGACGCTGGTCAGGTTATGCGAGCGAATCGCATCTTCGATCGTGCCGAGGTCGACCGTATTGCAGAAGCAAATCCTTCTCGCGCGCGGGGTCTTCTGCGGCAGTGCCCGGTCGGCGACAATCTCAATCGGCTGCACGTCGAGCTGCGCCATCACTCGGGTCTGCCTATCGTCGGCCACACGGTCCCACGGCGCCGGTCGACGCAATTGCTCCCACATCGGGTTGAACAGCGCTTTGTCGATCTCCTCGACCAGCTTGACGATGCCGACATAGCCCATATAGGCATGGCAGCGCTCCTGGTTGATATCGAGCCATGGCATCGCCGCTTTCAGCGCGACGAACTGCGATTTGCCGCCCGAGAGCATGATGTCCGCTTTCGCGTCCTTCAGCATCTTGTACATTTCGCGCGGAGTCATGTCCTCGATCATATGGGCGTCCTGCCCCATCAAATGCTTGATTCGCTCCTTGTCCTCTTTTGTGGATTTCTTCACGCTGGTTCCGACCAGTTCGAGCCCGGCTTCCTGCAGCGCGGCAACGATCGACCAGGACTTGACGCCGCCGGTCATCAGCAAGACCTTTTTGCCTTTGAAGCGTGGCCTGTACGGTTCGATTGCGGCCCTGGCCCGCGCTTCCTCGCGCACGATCACCGCCTCGGTGCGTCCGATCAGATCTTCCGGCGCGCCGCGCTTGACCAGGAGCTGCGCAATCTCGCGCAGTGCGTCGCTGGAGTCCTGGATGCCATAGAACGAGCCCTCGAAGAACGGGATGCCGTAACGCTCCTCCATCTTGCGCGCGACATTGATCATCGCCCTTGAGCACACCATCATCGCAGCGCGCGCCCGATGCGATGAGGCGACTTCGTGGTATTTGCCATCACCCGCGATACAGCACAGGATGCGGATTCCGAGTTCGTCAAACAGCGGCTTGACCTGCCAAAGCTCGCCGGACAGATTGTATTCCCCGATCAGGTTGATGTCGTAAGGTGTGGTGTAGTCTGGCTCTTGCGTTCCGATGACATGCTCGAGCAAGGCCTCGCCGGCCAGCTTGTTGCCGAGATTCTTGGAACCGACGAAACCCGGCGAATTGACGGGGATAACCGGCTTGCCGAATTTCTGCGAGGCAGCCTTACAGACCGCGTTGATGTCGTCGCCTATCATGGCGGGAACGCAGGTCTGATAGACGAAAATGGCCGGCGGGTCGCACTTGTCGATAATCTGCTTGATCGCCTTGTAGAGCCGCTTCTCGCCTCCAAACACAATATCGGTCTCGGCCAGATCGGTCGTGAATCCAGTGCGCCACAAGTTCGGTCCCGATGATGCCGAGCCGCGATTGTCCCACGAATTGCCTTCACACGCGATCGGACCATGCACCAGATGGGCAACGTCGGTAAAAGGTTGCAATGCGACCTTGGCGCCATCGAAGGCGCAGCCGCCGGCGGCGCTGCCGGGCTGCAGCTGCTTGGTGCAGCCCTTGTTCCGCTCGGCTAGCGACTTGTTGGCATTCTTGGCGCAGCCCGGCTCGTTGAAGACGTCTTGGACCGTGGCTGGTAGCGAACTCATCCGGCTTTTCCTCTCACGCTATCTGGAAGGCTTGCCCATGCCGCGCTTCTGCCACCGCCGATATTGTCCGGCGATGGCGCGCGCGTTGATCCTCATCAACGAATGATGTCGAAGCTAAAATCGGTCTTGCCTAGGATATTCGTCTTCTTGTCGATCTCATCGAAGATCTTGTCGAGAATCTTCACCAGCACGTTCATGCCGCCCTGATAGCCCCACACCGGCGAGCGGTGATGGTGATGGCGGTCAAAGATCGGGAAGCCGATCCGGATCAACGGAACGCCGGTGTCGCGTTCCAGATACTTGCCATAGGTATTTCCGATCAAAAAATCGACCGGTTCGGTGAATAGCAGCGAGCGCATGTGCCAGAGGTCTCGACCCGGATAGGCGTGGCAGTTTCTCCCGTAAGGCGAGCTCGCAAATAGCGCCTGCATTTTCTCGACCCAGGCCTTGTTGCCGTTGGTGGACAGCACATGCGTTGGTTCGGCGCCGAGTTCGAGCAGGAAAGTAGCTAACCCGTGGCAGAGGTCCGGATCGCCATAGATCGCGAACTTTTTGCCATGGATATGCGCGCTGGAATCAGCCATCGCATCGACGAGGCGACCGCGCTCTCGAGCGAGCTCCTCCGGAATCTCGTTGCCGCTGATGCGCGACAACGCCATGAGGAATTCATCGGTTGCGGATACGCCCACCGGATAGTTGAAAGCCAGGACCTCCTGGCCATGGTCGGCAATGAACGGCAGCGTCTTTTCCGTGCACCACTGCTGCATGGAGATCGTTGCCTTGGCGTGAAGGGCATTCGCGGCGTCTTCGAGCGAAGTACCGCCGTCATACATCCGGAACTCGCCGTCTGTTGGTGTATCGAAAACGTCGGAATTGTCGGCGAGGATGGTGTACTCGATACCGATCAGTTCGAAAATGCGCTTGATCTCGCGAAGGTTGCCGACAGTGTAGCCGTCGAAGCCCCCAATGAGGTTGATCTTGCGGTTCGGCTTGCGCTCAAGCTTGTCTGCTGTTCCGGCCTTGCCGTCCCAAAAGTGCTCCAGGATTCCCTTGAGTGCATTGTCATAGCCGGTGACATGACTGCCGACGAACGCCGGGGTGTGCGCGAACGGAACGTCGAAATCCGCTGGTACCGAGCCTTTTTCCTTCGACGTTTTGATGAAGGCGTTGAGGTCGTCACCGATCACCTCCGCCATGCAGGTGGTGGAGACCGCAATCATCTTGGGCTTGTACATATTATAGCTGTTGGCGAGCCCATCGATCATATTGTTCAGGCCGCCGAATACCGCAGCATCTTCCGTCATTGACGAGGACACGCAGGAGCTCGGCTCCTTGAAGTGCCGCGACAGATGGCTGCGGTAATAGGCCACGCAGCCTTGAGAGCCATGTACGAAAGGAAGCGTACCCTGGAAACCGACGGAGGCGAACACCGCGCCGAGCGGCTGACACGCCTTGGCCGGGTTTATCGTCAGAGCCTCCCGCCCGAAGTTCTTTTCGCGATATTCAGATGTCTTCGTCCACTCCTTGATGCGTTCGACCTCGGCAGGATCGCGCGGATTCTCAAACGTCTTCTTGTTGTCCAGCATCTGCTGGTATTCCGGCCCGCGAAACAGGTCGAAGTGATCGAGCACATGGTCTGCACTCTGCGCCATGGTAATGCCTTTCAGGTATCGTGATTAACGTCGTCCCGTCTCTTGACAGAGAGCAGGGTTGTTTCGCGTCATTCTGCGGCCAAGAGCTTCGGCCTTGGCACATCCTTCCAGGGCGCCTTCAATTTCTTCCAGATGGGCGAATTGACCGCCATGTCCATGTCGCGCGCGAAGATCGCAAACCCGTCATAGCCGTGATATGGGCCCGAATAGTCCCAGGAGTGCATCTGCCGAAACGGCACACCCATCTTCTGGAACACGTATTTTTCCTTGATCCCCGAGCCGACCAGGTCGGGCTGGATCTTCTCGACGAAGCGCTCGAACTCGTAGCCGTTGACGTCGTCGTAGATCAGCGTGCTGTCTTTCACATAGTGCTGGGCGGTGCGCTGGTAGTCATCGTTGTGTCCGAACTCATATCCGGTGCCGACGACTTCCATGCCGAGGTCTTCGTATGCGCCGATCACGTGACGCGGACGCAATCCGCCGACGAACAGCATCACCGTCTTGCCCTCCAGGCGCGGGCGATATTTTGCGATCACGGCGTTCACAAGCGGCTGGTACTTTTCGATCACCCGCTCGGCGCCCTCCTTGATCTTGTCGTCGAAGTAGCCCGCGATCTTGCGCAGTGATTCTGCGATCTTTGCAGGCCCGAAGAAGTTATATTCGCACCAGGGAATACCGAACTTCTCTTCCATGTGGCGCGAGATATAGTTCATCGAGCGGTAGCAATGCAGAATGTTCAGCTTTGCCTTCGGGGTTGCCTCGAGCTCGGCCAGCGAGCCGTCGCCGGACCACTGGGCAATCACGCGCAGGCCGATTTCCTCGAGCAGAATTCGAGACGACCAGGCGTCGCCGCCAATATTGTAATCGCCGATGATAGCGACATCGTAGGGGCTCGGCTCGAACCTCGGCTCGCCCTGTGGGCCCCCCTTGTCGAAGATCCAATCGCGCACCGCGTCATTTGCAATATGATGGCCTAGGGACTGCGATACGCCACGGAAACCTTCGCAGCGGACCGGCACGATGGTCTTGCCGCCGAATTCCTTGGACTTCGCTCTGGAGACCGCCTCGATGTCATCGCCGATCAGGCCGATCGGGCACTCCGACTGGACGGTGATGCCGTTGTTGAGCGGGAACAGCTCCTGGATCTCATCCATGACTTTGACGAGCTTTTTATCGCCGCCGAACACGATATCCTTTTCCTGGAAGTCGGAGGTGAACTGCAACGTCACGAAGCTATCGATGCCCGTCGTACCCACGTAATAGTTACGGCGCGAACCCCACGAATATTGGCCGCAGCCAACCGGGCCGTGGCTGATATGAACCATGTCCTTGATCGGCCCCCAGACCACGCCCTTGGAACCCGCGTAGGCGCAGCCGCGAATTGTCATCACGCCGGGTATGGATTTGATATTGGACTTGACCCCGCAGTCCGACCGGCCGGCCTCGTGAATGTTAAGGTGCTTGGCGCGTCGTTTGGCGGTCTTCTCCGGGTAGACCTTCAGCACCTCCTCGATCAGCTCTTTGTTGCGCGCCCTGATCTGTGCGGTGCTATAGGTCGTGGCGAGACTCATGCTGATGTCCTTTTAAGATGTTGCAACGGCGGCTCTTAGCCACCACTTTTGCAACGTGCATGCCAGCTGAGCGTGAACGCAAAACTCATCCTATTTCCAAGCGCTTAGCGTGCACCATGCGCAGCGAGGAACGGTTGTTGCGAACCCGACATCGCATGGTCCAGATCAGCTGTCCGTTCGGCCGTGTTCGAAACAAAACAAGGCGAGCTCGGCCGTGATATGGGCCACGAAAAGTGCCGATGACTAGCCGGATGTAGTCCGGCATGAGTTGAGCGGAGCCACGGCGAGGCGAGCAAACCGCACGGCAGCTCAGCCCATTCAGCTTGCCAGGACCGGGGCGCCCAAAAGCCCGTAAGTGCTCGGCTTCGCCGATAGCGGAGCTGCGCACATCCTGCGTGGTCATACCGCCGTCGTTCGCAATCTTGTCGGGCCGCGCGGCGGCCAGATCGCAGCAAGTCGGCCGCTCAGGAGAACAGGCGCTCCGCCTTGATCAGCGCGCGTGCCAACAGATCGACCTCTTCATATGTGTTATAAAGAGCAAAGGAAGCGCGGCACGTCGCAGGCAAGCCAAAGCGCGCGAGCAACGGCATCGCGCAATGGGTCCCGGCGCGCACCGCGACCCCGGAGCGGTCAATGACGGTCGCGATATCGTGCGGATGCGCGACCTTCATGTCAAAGGACATGATCGCGCCCTTCTCTGCCGCCGTTCCGATGAGGCGCAGGGAATCGATGCTCTGCAGCTTTTCCTGCGCGTAAGCCAGCAGTGCGCTCTCGTGCTTGCGGATCCGTGCCTTGCCGATCGAATTAATGAAGGCTATAGCCGAGCCCAAACCGATCGCCTGGACGATCGGCGGCGTGCCTGCCTCGAACCGGTGCGGTGGATCACCATAGATCACGCCCTCGCGAGAAACTTGGCGGATCATCTCACCGCCCCCGTTGAACGGTGGCATCGCCGCCAGATTGGCATATTTGCCGTAAAGCACGCCTATGCCGGTTGGCCCATACAATTTGTGGCCCGTCATGACGTAGAAATCGCAATCAATGTCGCGGACATCGACATCCAGATGGACGCACCCTTGTGAGCCGTCGACCAGCACCGGAATGCGGCGGGCATGCGCGAGACGGACCACATCCTTTACCGGAACCAGCGTGCCGAGCGCGTTCGACATCTGGGTGATCGCGACGATTCTGGTGCGCGAGTTAAGGAGCTTTTCGAACTCCTCGATCAGGAAGTTGCCCTCGTCGTCGATCGGCGCCCACTTGATCACGGCACCATGGCGCTCCTTCAGGAAGTGCCACGGTACGATGTTCGAGTGGTGCTCCATGATCGAGAGAACGATCTCGTCACCCGGCATGATGCGCTCGCGGCCAAACGTTTGAGCAACCAGATTAATCGCCTCGGTAGCGCTGCGAGTAAAGATGATTTCTTCGGTTCGATGTGCGTTCACAAACTGCGCTACCTTGGCCCGCGCGCCCTCATAGGCCTCGGTCGCGGCGTTGGCGAGGTAATGCATCCCGCGATGCACATTTGCATATTCGCTGCAGTATGCCTGCATCAGACGGTCGAGTACGGCCCTCGGCTTTTGCGCGGACGCGGCATTGTCGAGATAAACCAGCGGCTGGCCATGGACCGTCGTGGAAAGCGCGGGAAACTCCTTGCGCAGACGATCGACGTCGTAGGCATCATTGCTAACCGCAGGATGCGTGTTCATCGCCGCGCCTTGAGCCAGCGGTCGGTTTGCGCGGTCGCAAAATCGCGCAAATTATCGTTGGCGATCCCCTCAATCGCCTCACCAAGGAACGCCCGAATCAGCAGCGCTTGCGCATCGTTCTCGGACAGACCGCGAGCGCCCAAATAAAACAGGAGACTCTCATCCAACCCGCCTGATGTCGCTCCGTGGCTGCAATTCACGTCGTCGGCGAAGATTTCGAGCTCTGGCTTATTGTCGGCCTCGGCCTGGTCTGACAGCAGCAGCACCCGCATCGTCATTTTGGCGTCGGTCTTCTGCGCGTCGGGACGAGCGATGATTCGCCCCTGGAACACCGAGCGGCCGGCCCCATCAGCGACCGCACGAAAATTCTGACGACTAACGCAATGCGGCGCGGCGTGATCGACCACGAGTGTCGTGTCGGCGTGCTGCTTCTCCATGAGCAAGTTGACGCCGTTCACGGACAACTCGGCCTCCTTGCCCGCCAGCGTGATGAAATCCTGACAGCGGCTGACGGCGCCGCCGCGGGCCATGTCGAACAGATTGAGTTTGGCCCTGGAACCAACTGCGATGATCTGCGAGGAGATATTCGCTGCGTCGGGCGCATCTGCCCTCACGCGAAGATGCGAGAGGCCGGCCTGATTGCCAACCAGCACGATTTTGACATTGTTGGCCTGATAGCCGCATGCGCTTTCGGCCGCGACAAAGCTTTCCAGTACGGTTCCCTGCGCGCGATCATCGAGGTGCAGATATGAGCGTGTAAAGTGAGATGCGGCGGAGGCGGTTGCGACGTGAATGACATGAAGCGGACGCCTCAGCGCCGTGCCTTCCGTGATCGTCACCACGACGCCATCAGTTGCCATCGCAGTATTGAGCGAGATCATCGCATCAGCGGTCGTCGACAGCACCAAGCCGGCCATTGCGTCGCTCGCCGAACTATCCAGAATCTCGCGCAGTGTCCGTACGACGACGCCTTTTCCGAGCTTGGCGACATCAGACAGACTGGGTACGAACACACCATCAACCAGCACCAGCTTGATTGCGCCTTTGAATGCCGCTTGCTCGACCGCAGCCTGCGCCCTCCTTAGCGAGGACGCATCTGGCGTGTCAGCGAGCAGCAGCACATCGCGCATCAATACGCGCAGATCTGTGTACTTCCATTCTTCGACGCGCCGGTGTGGCAGGCCGACCCGCTCGTAAGCCTCAAATGCTCGCGCGCGAATGTCGACGATACGACCCACGCCGGGCAAGCGCCCGCGCGCAGCCGCGAAGACATTGCTCGCCCGCTCCGCATTGGCTTTATCCTCCGGCATAGCCTTAGCCAGAACCAGATCCATCCGAAAATCCCCTGCGCGTCAGGCCGCGTCGTCGAATTGGGCGTAGCCAGAGGCCTCGAGCTCCAGCGCGAGCTGCTTGTCGCCACTCTTTACGACCCGCCCTTTCGACATCACGTTCACAACGTCGGGCACGACATAATTCAAAAGCCGCTGATAATGCGTGATCATAATCATCGATCGGTCATGCGAGCGCATTGCGTTGATGCCCTCGGCCACGATCCGCAGCGCATCGATATCGAGACCAGAATCTATCTCGTCCAGAATGCACAGACTGGGTTCGAACAGCGCCATCTGCAAAATCTCGTTGCGCTTCTTCTCGCCGCCGGAAAAGCCGACATTGACGCCCCGCTTCAGCATGCTCTGCGGAATGTTGAGTTGCTTGGCGACCGTGCGAGCCTTCTTCAGGAAATGCGGCGTCGAATATCCGCTTTGGCCACGCGCCTTGCGCTGCGCGTTGAGCGCGGTACGCAGGAAGTTCATGGTGGTCACGCCTGGAATCTCTACCGGGTATTGGAAGGCAAGAAAGATACCCTTGGCGGCGCGCTGGTCCGGCGCCAGCGCGAGCAGATCTTCGCCCTTGAACAGGATCTGACCTGCGGTGACCTGATAGCCGGGCTTGCCTGTGATGACGTGGCCGAGCGTTGATTTTCCCGAGCCGTTTGGTCCCATGATGGCATGCACCTCGCCCGCATTGACCGTAAGGTCGAGCCCGTGGAGGATCTCGCGCCCCTCGACACAAACGTGCAAATTTCTGACTTCGAGTAACACCATTCAAGCTATCCCTCACGTGTATCATCGGACCGGCGAGCCACTTTGGTGGGCTCGCTAAAGCTGTAATTATCCGACCGATCCCTCGAGCGAGATCGAGATCAGCTTCTGCGCCTCGACTGCGAACTCCATCGGCAGTTTCTGCAGCACCTCTTTGATGAAGCCATTCACGACGAGGCTGACAGCTTCCTCCTGCGACATTCCCCGCTGGATGCAGTAGAACAGCACGTCCTCGGAAATCTTCGACGTCGTCGCCTCATGCTCGAACGTCGCCGAGGAATTCTTGGCTTCGACATAGGGCACGGTAAGCGCGCCGCATTTGTCCCCGATCAGAAGCGAGTCGCAGGTGGTGTGGTTGCGCGCACCAGCGGCGTTCCGATTTGCGCTGACAAGACCGCGATAAGTGTTCCGCGATTTTCCGGCGGCGATGCCTTTGGAGATGACCCAGCTCGACGTGTTCTTGCCGAGATGGAACATCTTGGTGCCAGAATCGACCTGCTGGAAACCGTTTGAGATCGCAATCGAGTAGAACTCGCCGCGCGAATAATCGCCGCGCAAGATGCAGCTCGGATATTTCCAGGTGATCGCCGAACCGGTCTCGACCTGAGTCCAGGAGATCTTGGAATTCCTGCCGCGGCAGTCGCCACGCTTGGTGACGAAATTGTAGATGCCGCCCTTGCCTTCCGAGTTGCCGGGGTACCAGTTCTGCACCGTCGAATATTTGATCTCGGCATCGTCGAGCGCCACGAGCTCGACCACGGCGGCGTGCAGCTGGTTCTCGTCGCGCTGCGGTGCGGTGCAGCCCTCGAGATAGGAGACGTGGGAGCCCTTGTCGGCGATGATCAGTGTACGCTCGAACTGGCCGGTGTTGCGCTCGTTGATACGGAAATAGGTCGACAGCTCCATCGGGCAGCGCACGCCCGGCGGCACGTAGACGAATGAGCCATCGGAGAACACCGCTGAGTTCAGCCTCGCGAAAAAATTGTCGGAAATCGGCACCACCGTTCCAAGATACTTCTGCACCAGCTCGGGATGCTCGCGGATCGCCTCCGAGATCGGCATGAAGATCACGCCGGCCTTCTTCAGTTCCGCCTTGAAGGTGGTCGCAACCGAGACCGAATCGAACACGGCATCGACCGCAACCTTGCGGTTCGCCGTCTGCTCGCCGCCGGGCTGCGGCTCGACGCCCTCGAGAATCGCGACCTCGCGAAGCGGGATGCCGAGCTTCTCGTAGGTCTTGAGGATCTCCGGATCGATCTCGTCGATCGAGGCGAGCTGTTTCTTCGGCTTCGGCGCCGCGTAATAGTAGATGTCTTGGTAGTCGATCTTCGGATAGTGGACGCGGGCCCAGGTCGGTTCAGTCATCGTCAGCCAGCAGCGATACGCCTGAAGGCGCCATTCCAGCATCCAGGCCGGCTCGCTCTTCTTTGCGGAGATGAAGCGGACGGTGTCCTCCGACAGCCCCTTCGGGGCCTTGTCGGACTCGATCAGCGTCTCAAAACCATATCGATACTGATCGACGCCGATGCGAGCGACGCGCTCAGCCGTCTCTTGTGCCGCTACCATTGCCCGCTCCGCTCGCCCTGGGACGATTCCGACAATTTCCAGCGCCAGCTGCGGCGTGCTCTCCTAGCCGCAAACGCGATCGCGTAAGTCGCCAGTTCGGGGCTCAAGACCGGCCGAACGAAGCAACCGATCACATAGTTCGCTAACACCAATAGCGTCTCGACTTTGATGCGCGCCGAGGACCCACTCATCGACCACTCCTCTAGGCCGGCACACAGGTGTCGGGCACCGGGCAGACAGCCGCGCATTGTGGCGCGTCGAAATGCCCATCGCATTGGGTACACTTCGCCGGATTGATCACATAGATGTCGTTCTTGAGACTAATTGCGGCGTTGGGGCATTCGAACTCACAAGCGCCACAGACGGTGCACTGGGACGCGATTATCTTGTAAGCCATGCGGTTCCTTGGACAGGAGATGCGGGACGGCTTCATCCCTTCAAGCCTCATGCCAAACGCCGAGCCTTGATTTGTCTCGGCTATTTTCCGCCGAATGTTGCAGCTTGGACAGCTTGTCGCAAACCCTACAGTACGCAATCCCAAGGCTTGATTTCGATGCTGTCCTTGTTCAACTCGTAGGCGGTCGACCCGCCGTCGTGAGCTGGCGACCCAAGAGGCCGTGTGTTGGCAGTGCGATCACTATCCTCGTCTGCTTCATCACCAGATTGCGGATATCCTCGGTGTCACTCCTCAGCTCGTCTCGAAGTTCACCAAGCTGCGGGCGAAGCAGAAACAGATCCACATCGCTCGCAAGGGCAAGACCAATTCCACCGAAAGACCAGTATGACCGACAAGAGCACGCCAGAGCGGACTCCGCGTAGCGTATCCTCACCGCGTCCGGGGATGGGCCGCATGCAAATCGGCTGACGGTGGGCATCATGGCAATGGTCGCCGATGAAGAGCGACGGGCGATCTCAGACCGCACCATGGCGGCCCTCGCGGCTGCCAAGAGGCGGGGCGTGGCCCTCGGTGGTGATAGAGGTGCCCAGCTGTCGCGTGCCGCACGCAAGGCCGGACGGGAGGCGCAAATGGCCCGCGCTAACGACCGGGCTGCCGACCTTGCGCCCATTATCCGAGACCTTCAGTCCAGCGGAATAACCTCGCTCAGCAGCATCGCGAAAGCGCTCACAGAGCGCCGCGTCCCCACCCCTCGTGGTTCGACAGATTGGTCTGCCGTGTAGCGCGAACGGTGGCCCGACTATAGCGGCCTGCAGAGGGGTTCGGCGACCGCAAACGCCCGCCTTGCTAGGCGTCACCCCGTCGTTTGCGCATATTCAATTTTATGCGCCCTTATCAGTGTTTTTGGCGAGCCCCACGACAGCATCAGGCCGGGTGCCGCCGCAGCGCGACGCCTCCCACGTCAAGCAGAACGTCGCTTAGCACCGCGGACTGAAGTTCGGGCCATCACCACCACGATCTCACTATTCATTGTCGGCACCAACGCAGACGCAGAGTTTTGTCGCGTCGCATCTCGTCCGAAACGATTTATGAGCCGCGGCGTCCGTTTGTGCGACAACGGTCTTTCTTCCTTCGAAAGAAGCGTGAAGCCCCTGCGCGAAAAGCAATCGGCTGTGAACTCGTCCAACTTCAGTCGGTAACCGCCGGTTGACCTCCGTGCGACTACGAAGATGGCTTTTCCAGTGGGACTTAAATGGTCAACCAGGCCGTCGCAAACCGCATCGTAGTCGCAAAGAAATTTGGAAACCGACGCAGCATGCGGGCTGTGATCCGACCCGGACCAATACGATTTTAAGCTAAACCAGGGTTCTCGATCGATCGTCGTCCCGCCTAGACAGCTGCTATCAATCGAGCCGCCGGTAGAGCGCAGGTGGTCGAAGCCTTTCAAGTGACTGACAATAGAAAGGCAAAGAGACGACGCCGCGCCGTACTGCACGGTGGAACGAGAGTCACCGTAGGGAGGGGACGTCAGAACAACGTCAAAGGGTCCGTATTTCGCAACAGGACTCTTTTCGCATCGCGCCAGGCCCCTCGAGTCGCCGAGCTTTACAACTGTTCGACCACCAAACCGCGAACCTTGTTTTGAGAGTTCATTTAGACAGTAGGTTAGGCGCTTCTCTAAACGGTCCCAAGGACAGGGCCTGAACTTTCGCCGCGACGCAGCGTCCAGCCTATGCAACTTCCAACCTTGCTCTCGTGCAAACGACACGTCGCGAACCGTCGCGCTGAGGGCCGCTGCAACCAGCAGAGATTCGTTCTTAGAAAGATCTAAGCTATTTAGCCACAGGACGATCCGGCTCAGTTCCTCGATTACTGGCTTAGAGAACCACTGAACTTTCCTTTCAGTTGGCCCTACGAGGCTCCCGGGTTTAGGAGAGCGCAACTTTGCAGGGGCCATCTCAGCGATGATGGCACGAACCCCTTGGGGATCAGCCTTGGCGAACTTCGCTTGGGTTAGCAGCCAGGCCAGTGGATTGGTATCGATACCCACCCGCAAAGACGCTTCCGTCGCCGCGGCAAGGAGCCGCCCCGAACCGCAGAACGGATCAAGCACGCTCGCGTCGGGTGGAACAAACTTGTTCACAAGCGACATCGCCAGCTCATCCGGCACCATCGCTGGATACGGATGTATTCGGCTTAGTCGCGTCCCCAAGCCTACCAGGGAATCTCCTGGATCAGACGATCTACGCACTCTTGCACCGTACAAGTCGAGGTATCCAAGCTCAAATCGGGCTCCAGCGCCTGCTCGGAGTACATTCGCTCGCGAAACACGGCATCGGCTTGATCCCAGCCTTTGAGTTCCTCAATAGAGACAACATGTCCGGCTCGACTGCAAGCTCTCGACTGCCGAACGGCCAAGGTTGCTCGCAACTCAATGAGAAACGGCTTTACCGAGAGGCCGGCGAGGACCCGATCCAAGAACCTTCCTTCAACGAGACAGGGCCGGCTCCTAAGAGACCAGTCGACAGTCTGCTCGTCGATACTTCGATGAATGGCGTCGGGAACATCCCCAAGGTTGACATTCAGCACCTCTGCGGCCTCGCGGACAGGTGAGCCACAAGAATGGAGCAGCAGGGTGCGGCGCTCGGCTAGCAAGCGTGCAGCACTCGACTTACCAACGCAAGATGTCCCGAAAATGCCTACGATCATTGTTTCTGAAAAATCGCTATGTGTTCAATGGGCTCGCTCGCCCCCCGCTCCGACACTCTACGTCTACTGGGGTTTCGAGCAATCGGACCCCATTGAAGCTCGGCGACCGTGCCAAAATCAGAAAAGACCTGCTGCGCCGCGCCTGGGAAGCGCCGAGACTCTCCTAAGACAAGAGCGCAGAAGCCACCCGGCTTAAGAACGCGGACGATCTCATCTCTGACGTTACGCATATCGGAAAAGTATTCGTCGGCCGCGCTCTTTCGGTTGCGTCGGAATCTAGCACCAATTTCCGCTTGGCGCTCATCTTTCAATGGCCACCCCATCCATGAATACATCAGCCGGTTTGCATGAACATAGTCGATCATGCCGACATAAGGGGGAGAGGTGACCACCAAATCTACAGACGAGGTCTGCAGTGCTAGGGCGCGAGCGTCTTGCTGAACAATTGTAAGACTACCCGAGGCCCGGTGCAGGAGGAATTCTTGCGTTGGTAACGCGAGCAGACGTTCGCGAAACATCCCGATCGCGTCGTGTTCGACCTTCTCTTTGGGAAGAACATTGTCGGCTACCCATCCCCAGTGGTGCCGCCGCTTCTTGCCGGTCCTGGTTACGGAACCCGCAGTCGAAGCACATTGAAAGAGAACGTCCGAAAAGAGCGCGAGCAACACATCTCGCTCGCCAGACGTTTTGCTTTCAACAACCTTCCAAAGGAAACGAAGCTGAGACAGCGTGTCTTCAGAATACCAATCACGCAATGCCTCATCAGAACCTTCGCCCCTGTTGCCAATGGCGCTCGTCCTGCATTGTTGATCAAACGTGAGAGTCACAAGTAGATCGTCAGCGAAGCGAGCACCAATAGCCCCGGATAGCAAAGCCCCTTTCGCCGCCGCGATCATGCTCGAAACGGATATTCGATCAGAGACAATCGCGTTGCGACCTAGTCGCACAGCCTCAATGCCAGTGGTCGCGCTTCCTGCAAACGGATCAAGGACAGTATCGCCCGGAGCCGACAGCACATGTATGAGAGCAGCGGGAATTTGGGCAATGAAGTTTCCGGGAAACCAATGGATTGACTGTACTGAGCCCTTCACGTTCCCAGCGAGAGGGAAGTCCCAGTTGACCCTTTTGAGTTGCGCAGCATCTAGAACAGGCACGCTTGCTCGTTCTCTTCGGCTTTATGAGCAGGCCCGATAATGCTCGTGTCGAATGCCTCGCAAGCGGCATCTAACACTATGCGGATTTCCTTCGCGGTGAAGGCCTTCTTCGTCGACGTCGCCACTCCAAACAACCACTGGTCAGGCCTCGATCCAAACGTCTCTCGGCGACCGTCATCAAAATGCGCAGAAATGACGCGTTCGCGCTTCTCTTTGATGCCGTAAGCGAAGCAATAGCGATCCAATCTAAGTGATAGCCGATCGGAGAACTTGAGCAGCGCTGGATAAGTAGGCCTCGCTCCTTTCAGCCAGTAGATAGGCGTGCACGCCCACAGTTCACCCGCCAGCCAGCGTTGGACCGTGTCGCGGACTTCTCTGTTTTCAGATTCAGTCAAGCGGGAGAGAAGGTCGTGATCGACAATTTTCCAATCCACTTCGAACAGCTCGCGAGCCTGGTAGGCCTGCACCGTTGCGGAAAGCATCATGATCTTTCCTACGAAGTCCCGTTCCGCCAGCATAAGGTGATCGTAGACGTGCCGCCGCACCTCTCTCCACGTGCGTATGTCGCCTTCCGATCCCACCCGGAACACTGGCTCGCCTGCTTCGGGCTCAACATCAACAATCGACTTCGCCAATCGAAGGGGGACTCCTCTGTCAAACTCGAGCCCCATATGGAAAGCCATGCGAAAAACGTTGTCGATATTGTCGATGTCTATGTCGCCCGCGATCACGCGGCCGAAGCGCCCTTTACCATCGATGTGGTCCATGATGTCTTGCAGAAGCCGCTGCTCATCCTGCCCCACCGCGCTACGGGCCCAGGCACGAAGACCTGCCTCCCGCCCAGCAAATACTTGGAGATCGGCTCCCAAGATTTCCGCTTGCCTCAGCGTGACGTCCTTGAGCCGCTTCTCATGATCAAAGCCTGTACCGACGTACTGCAGGGCCTCTTCGACCAAATGTCCGAACGACGTTATGGCCCAATCATGCAGCAACGCAGCCGCTTCAAGCACCAGTAGTTCATGCCTATCAAGCTTATTTCTGAGCGCTAACTGGCCAGCCAAATGAGCGACGCCCAGAACATGCTCAAAGCGCGAGAGATTGGCGATGGAAGGAATATCAATCGAATCAATATTCGACAGGCGTACGTGTCGAAGACGCTGAACCAAAGGCTTCGATACAAGCGCAGCTAGGGTTTGGCCGAGTTGTACCCGACCGTACAGAGGATCGACAAATGAACTCCAATTCGTCACGAGCGCGACCCACTACCATCAAGACTGCCAGTCACTTTTCCAGCAACTGAGGCGTATGCTCGAAGCAGCTCCCAATCAACTGAATTTTGGTGCCCCTCTAGAAATACCGTCAGCATGCCGCCCCACATCTTTTCCGATGGGATCACGTGGCGAATGAAAATTCTGTACTGTTCCGCCGACTCAAGATCCGTAAGCGCGTAGGCGCCTTCGTAGACGACCAGCGTTGGTCGCCGAACATTATCCTCAGAGTCCGTTTTGAAGAGATTGAATGCTTCGGACGATGCACTATGCATGCCCGCGTAAGTCATCTTCGAGGTTACCCGACGCACACCCAGGCCCGCCAGCGTCCGGTCTTTCTTCTCGTAGACTGAGTCAGTAAACGCGAAGTGCGGTGAATAGGCATCGATGACAATCAGGTTTTTGGCCCATCCGCGCCAAGTATTCTCGTCTTGCTGCGATGCCTTCAGATATTCGACAAAGTCGATTGGGTGGCGTGAAGCCGTTAGATACTGAACGCAGAAATTTCTCGTCAAGAATGCCGAACTCAGCCGGGTCAATACTTCATTCGCTTTTCGTTGTTCAACGATTTGCAGCGCAACCGAGTCGAGCGGCACTTCCTTCTTCTCGAAATCTTTCATTTCGAGGCCGGTCATCTGCTGGGTAATTTGAACGACCTCCGCCCTTAGGTCGGCGTTAGTCGACATCGGGCTGTACGCGAAAGTTGGCATTGGGTCGTTCAGCGTCTTCCGCCGTCTGTACTGCCGTACGCCCGGCAAGTGCTTAAAACCGACACTGTCAACGAAATACACAAACCGAACGGCGGTGCGGTAAACAACCATGAACGACATCGCAAATGCGAGCGTCAAGAATGCCACGCTTGCCTTAAGTACCCAGCACGACAGCCACAGCGGTAACAGTAGTGAGCCGAGCGCCAACGTGGCGACAAACAGGCAGAGCAGAAAGACTGGGAATACAGCATTGATTACGTATGGAGACTTACGCTCTCGGCCAACCAGAGTGTAGAGGCCGATGTGGAACGCAATTAGACCGGCTGTGGCCGTCAACACTGACCATGGTGTCAGCAATGTACTTGCTGAGATCATGAGAGCTTTTCCAACTCGATTTCCTCAATCACTTCGATAGCAATATCGTCCAATCGGGCCATAGAGGCCTGTATCGCGCGCTCCCAAAGCTCTATTTGAGATACAAGTCGGTCGCCCGTGAGAGTCACGTTCGAAATCTGTTGAATGCACTTCTGTTCCAAAGATGCAGTGCTGATCCCCAAATCCTTCAAGACCTCAATCGCGCTTTCGCGAGAGTCTAGGTCATACGCGGGAAGATCGAGCGCAATTCTGTGGGTAGCGAGCGCGGCCTTCAGCCGCTCGATCGCAAGCGGCGTTTGTTCTGGCCAGTTGCTCTGATAGCGAGCGTACCCAAAAGCGAGCCGCTTAACCGCGTGCTTCGCCGCGATGACGCACGATGCCACCACATATGAGTGGTGGCACGGCAGACACGTCAGTTCGTAGAAGGATGTATCCGTCTTTAAGTCATTCGGCTGCCGCACCTGCAGCCATTTGGTCGACGGGGGAAGGAGGGGCTTGAGCTCAATCAACCTTCTGCGGACATTCGCGATGCCAAACAAGTGGCCCGAAGTGACTGTGACCAAGTGCAGGGGCACTTCTTGTTGGGCCAGTCGCAATGCGGCAATCGATGAATCTCGGCCGCCTGAAAACATCACGACACAGCTAGTATTGCCCATTCTGCACCCGGCCCACGCTCGGCATAAACGCATGCGCACCCGAGCACACGCTACAATTGCCCCTGGAACCGCGAGTCGCAATCAAACTTTACGACTGATCCCCAATCGGATACACACGGGCCGTTGGCGAGGCCAAAATCCTCAATAATTTCAGTATGTATGCCGTCAGCCGCCACAGTTCAATCCTGCTAACAGCACCACCTCCCCTATTGGATGCATTGATTTTATTGGAAATTCGGTCCTGATTGCCACACAAGAGTGCCACACAGAACCATGGTTTCTTTGAACTGCTCAATGTCCAAACGCGCCCGATCCAACATCCCTCAATTCCGCGTTCGCGTCCCTGCCAAAGCCGTCGTTCCGCTACGCGGCAAGCGCGTGCTGCTCCTTGGCACCGAACGGCCCTTCATCAAGGTGGTGAAGATCGGGAACGATGTTTCGTTCAGCCTAGAAACGGATGATCTGCTCCTTGCCGCGGCGCGGCAGGCCAACGCGCTGGATCATCTGCGCCGGCTGTTCGAATCTGACAGAAGCCGAGCCCGTCACTCTTTCGCGCAAGGCTCTGCTCGCTCTGTCCGGCGAGGCGTATCGGATTGGCGCAGCGGCGCGTCGTCGAGCGCCTGATGACGCAGTCGGACGCAGACAAATACGCCGCCGATCGGCATGACCTGACGTATGCCGACATCCGCCAGATGCGGAAGGCCGTCAACAAGTGGTGCAAGGTCTACATCGCCCGCTATCGCAACATCCGGCACAAGATCTTCGCACACAAGGGCGCGAGCAGCGTCGAAGCCGAGGCGCTGATGGCGAAGACGAACGTCGACGAGATGAAGCAGCTGCTCGGCTTCCTGCACACGCTGCATAACGCGCTTTATCAGCTTTACCTGAATGGTCTGGTCCCGAACCTGACGCCTGCGACTTTCAATCTACCGCAGATCGAAGTCGGCAGAAGTGATGTAAGCGAGAGCGGCAACGTGCTCTATGGGCTGATCGACCCCTGACGATTGCCATAGCTGCGATCGGGACGCCCGTTCGATTTCCGAGCCGACCACATGCATTGTTGTGTCGTAGATAACGCGCCAAGGAAGCGTGCCGCTGGACTGGGTCGTGCGGCACGTTGGCGCGAGCGGTCTGATGCCGGTCGCCAACGACTATGCACGTTCAGGGTCTGTTGCGGACGCGACAAACGCATCAAGTCTCCCACTCGTCGAGAGACCCCTCAACGGTCGGTCGTCGGCTTTACGTCCCCTTCTCGGTGGCCATTTGCGGCGCCCTGGGCGCCAGATCGATTGACAACTCTTTTCCTAGTCGGTCAGGGAGAGGCGGAGGATCTTCATCGCCAAAGGCGAACTCACTAAAATCGGGCGAAGCGCCGAGCAGGAACTCCAACCATTTTTCCCGGGCCTTGACGGTCCGGTACAATCGCTCATCTATCGTGCCGCGGATCACCGGATAGATCACGTCAAGTTTCGTTTTCGGATTGTCCATCCGCAGTCGGCTCGTAAGCGATCCCAGTCTGTCAATTCGTCCGATCCGCTGCTCGATCTGCGCGGGGTTCCAGGTCAGGTCGTGATGGACGACTCTCCTGCAGTGCTTGTGCAGGTCAAGGCCTTCCTGCATGACTTCATTCGCGATGAGGATCATCGGGTAGAGCGGCGTATTGAACGCCTCGCGCAACCGATCCCGGTGCTCTCCGTCGCGGGTATGCCGCGCGAAATCGGCACTTCTGATTGGTCCGTCGAGGATGTCCGATTGCTGCTGTTCTGTCCGCTCGACGAAGTACGCAAGGAAAGTCCGAATGAGGCTTGACCAACGAATGCCTAAGTCGGACTCCCAGAACTGCGGAAGATATTCGAGCAGAGAGGCCGATTCCACGGGATCCGTTGCGATTCCGGCCGCTGCCGCAGCTACCAGAAGGTCAGCGAAGAAGGGCACCTGCTTATAGGTCAAGTACCTTGCGAGCTGCTCTACCACTGCGATCCTTAGAGGCAATTGCAACTGCTCAAGCAGGTCGGACAGCGCAGCCCAAAGCGAGCCTGCGCGACTGAGCACGGTTGCCGCGGTACGCTCCGAGATGCTCCAGCGGGGCCGTTCACCTGTGCCATCCTGCAAAAAAGCCTCTTCGCCCGGATCTGTTCCGCGGCGATTCTGCGTCGCTTTTAGAAGGGTTTCGACGCGCTTTCGCTTGTCGATATCGGGGCCGCCTCCCGGATTGCGGAGCCGGAGCACGGCAAGCTCCACGCAATATTTCGCCAATTGATAGTCGATCCGGTCCGCAATTGTCTTTCCGGTCGTCTGCGTCTGCAGGATGGCGTTGGCTTCCTCCACAACGCGGCCAAGGTCGTCGGATCTCGATCGGCCGAAGGGTGCGTTTCCCAGGTACGACTCGCGCAGAGCGAGATAGAGCACGTCCTGCGACCGTCGAAAGCGCGCCTGCAACAGCGAATGGCGGCCAACATGCCGTTTTTCGTCCCCCTCGCGCGTGTCGAAGATCTCGGCGGCCGCGGCACCCGGATAGACACGACGCCAGCGCTCCAGGATACGGCTCTCCCAAATGGCCTCGAGATCCTTGCGCAGTTGCGCCAGGGTTGCGACCCGCGAACAGAAGATCAGCGTCTTCTCGCCCCTGTCTGCGGCGTCGAGTGCGTCCTTCACCGTAGCCATGAGTTTGGGATGTTCATGCTCGTCGTCGTTCACTTCACCGAGTATCTCGCCCAAAAGGGTTTTGTAGGGCATGGCCTCCGCAGGAACGCGTTCCGGCTCCTCCGCAAGCAGGCTTCCCTGACGCGCCGCCGCAAAGGAAGAAACCATGTTGATCTCGACGGCGGCCTTATGCGTCGTGCGACCTCTCCGGAAAAGTTCGGCGATGTAGCGCTCATAGATCAAAAAAGGGAGGGCGTTCGCGCCCGCCGGGGCCACAAGCATCCGTTGATGCCGCCGGTAGATGCGCTTATCTTCACGCAGGCTCCGTATCATCCATTCCCGAAAACCGGGTTCGATGGCTTTGGCTTTTAGCTTCATCAGCGCGGCCACTTGCTTGATCACGATTTCCAGGGCGGGATCGTCGGTCGCGGTGAGGACGTCGGCTCCACCATCGTAGGCAGCGCAGAAACGTGCAGCCGCTTCCCGATCGAGCGCGGACCAGCTTCGTTGGAACTCGTTGTATTGCCGTTGATAATCGCTTACTGCTGCGAGGAGCGTCTCGATGCGAGCTGCCAGGTCTTCCGGAGCGTCCTTCGCACCAGAAAACAAGGAAAAGATCTCTCGTAGTTCGGTGACGTCCAATTGAAACGGGGTCGCGGTTAGGAATAAGGCCTTCCGAAAGCGACGGTCAAACACGCTCCGCATCGCCCTGGTCCGCAGAGATCCGGGATTCTTGAGCTTATGGGCTTCATCGACGATCAGGAGGTCGATGCTAGGAAGCAGCTTTCCGCTCAGTACGAAACGTGCGCGGTAAAGCGCTTGTTGCACGGCGTATCGGTCTTCGAATGCCGAAAGCTTCCCGCTCTCGAACAGGTCATCGAGACCGGCCACGCCTATCGACTTGCCTTTGCGGAAGGCGGCGCGCAGATGCGGCTCCAGACGCTTAAGGTCGAATATGCCGAGAAACTTCTCATCGGTCACGTCGACCCGGTCGTGGTCGCCATCCCGGAACCGTGAGAGGATCGCATTTGCGGTGTGGCCATGGAGCTCCTTCCACCAGAAATAGAGCGACAAGAGGTAGGTCTGGTCGCCTGTCCCGCGGCCGCTCTGGAAGACCGTCACGGGTGCGACGACGATTGAATGCTTCCGGATTCCCTCGATGAGTTCGGTGAGCGTGCCCGCCTTGCACGCTGCGCCGCGGAAGTCGAACATTTCGCTGAACCGTTCGATCTCCGAAAACCATTTCTGATTTAGGTCCGGTCCAGGAGTGACGATCACGACCTTGCTGCGCGGTTCGCGATGCTTGAACGCCGCGATTATTCCCAGCGCCTCGAACGTCTTTCCCATTCCAACCTCATCGGCCAACAGGACTCCGGGGCGGTCATCGAGCATGCCGAGCGCACGGATGACCGTGTCTTCTTGCCGTTCGATTTCGGAAGCCGTGATCCCGTCGCGCTGCGCTCGCGCTCCCAGCAGGAGGAATGCTCGCAGATCTTCACGTGTCATCGTATTCACGCCATCGTCTCCCCGTAGAAGCGGAGGACGAGATCCTTCAAGGATCGCCTTCCCACCGACAGGCGGATAGCCTCCATATCCGACCTAACGCGGCCCTTGAAAGCGGCCATTATCCGCAGCTTCGCATCGAGCTCTCGCGACTGCGACAAGTTGAATTCGGACAGGCTCCGGAGAAGTTCTGCTCCAAAAAACCACGCCTCCTCACGCGCCATCGTCGATTGCTCTACCGCCTCCAGCATGCATGACCATGCGGCGCCGATCCCGAGCGCACCTTCCAAACGCAGACGGAACGCTTGTACGGAGAGGTCGGCATCCGCAAGATCTTCGACTGCACACCACCAGGCCTTGAAGACATCTGTAGGGCTAAAGCCTTCCCCGAAAAGGGATGTCAGACCGTCGTCGCTCTTGGAGTTCCGGCGCTCGGCAATCAGCAAGGTCTTTTCGGTGCCTATGCGGCGGGACAGAAGCATCAGAAGTTCATTGAGCCCGACGCCGGCCCCTGAAGCGGTAACGGGCAGTCCGACGAGATCGGTCACGAGTATGGGCGCGGGATACTCCTTCTCGTTCACGTGGAGCACGACTTCGGCTGTCGAGGGATAGAGCGTGAAATCGTCGACATGGACGGTTGCAGATGGCGGCTCGACGGAGGAAGCGATGTCGCGGCCGTCATAAGATAGGCGCCACGACGGAAGTTCCGTTGCCGGGGGTGCCCATGAAACACGAAGCGTTTTGGCGCCCGGATCATGGCTGGCTTCGTCGATCGCGAGCGCGAAGTTGCGGTCCTTCTTCGGGAACTCCCGTTCTGCCGGAGTGTAAGCTGCAGGCGGCGCGTGGACGAGGTCCGGAACGAAGTCGCGCAATTCAAAACGGCCGTCGATCGAGAAGGCGAGCCCGGCTTCGACGTTACCGAGCCCCTTGCCCGATTGCAGTAGAAGCGCTCGTCGCGACATGTTGGGCGACCCAATCAAGAAGAGAGTCGCCTCATCCGTACCGGACCGATAAGCCACCGCCAACATCTTGGCATGCAGCGGCCGATGGGCGGCCCGCCCGTTGGCGATCCGGCTCGCGGGATGGAGCCAATGGCGCACCTTCGAAAATCGCTTTGCTGCGTTCGCGATCGCTTGGCGCGGAGCGAAAGCGAGCGGATCGGGCTGCATCCAGAATGTCCGATCCTCGACTGACGCGATCGCCTCATCGAGAGGCATGCGCCTGCGCTGTCCCGCTCCATCGAGATAAACCATCGTGTTCCGCGTCAATTCGGTCGGAATGCGATATGCGAGAGCCGCATCTTTTTCATTGCTCTTAAACGCCCAAATGCGATTCAAGCCTTTATTCAGATCTGTAGGCGTGGTGGGTTGGATTTGTGGGTTTTCCCATCAAAGGCCGACATCGAGCGTCGACTCAGAGGCGATGCGTCTCGCGAACGCACCGAAGACCGAACTCTCGTCCGGAACGCCAGCGTCGTCCACATCATCCGTCTCATAAAACGGAGCCAACATTCCGACGGAGGTAATGAGAGCGTCAGCGGGGATGAGTGCGGCGAACTGATCCATGATGGGACCGGTCGTGGAATCAAGGAATGCCAATCCGGCCGCTGGAATCGGGGAAGCCGAGCGCGACTTTCTCTGTATTTCATTCCTGATCTGGTGGAGCTGCGTACCGGTCCGGCGGACAAGCGCCTCTATTCTTCCGAGATGCTGATCGAAGCCGTCCAGTAACGACATGTCTGCGTCGTTCGCGTAGATGAGGTCGGTACTCACGAAGAGCTCCGTGTTCTCGCCGAAGCCCGGTCGCGTTAGGTTGCCCGATCCGATGAGTAGCCGGGCGAAGTCGCGATAGAGGAGTAGGACGGATTTAGGATGGAAGACGACGTCGGAGACCTCAAGAAGGTCGTACGGGAGCCGGCGGCCGGCTCTACGCTCGCCGGCATCCACGACGACGGCGACGGGCGTCTCCTGTAGTGCACGCCGCGCTTCGTTATGGTAGCGCTCGACCTGTTCGACGGGATCCGATGTCAACCGGAGCACCGCGCGTAGGACGTTTTCCTCGAAGAAGGCCGGATCGAAACTATAGGACGTGAACACCGCGCCTCGGCATCGTTCTTCGGCCGGAAGCCGATCGAGCACGCGACCGCTTTCGATCTTCAAGCGATTCTCCCTAGGTCGGAGAGCAATCTTCGGACGACCCCGAACTTCAGGTCCGGAAACACGGTCTCATGTCTGTACCCGCCGTAATCTACGATCTGAAGGAGAAGCTTTCCCTGTTGGTCTCGCAGCCAAGCACCGCCGCCTCTACGGGTCCGCTGTACCGCGCGATGGTAGGCAAGGAGGTGATCGAGCGCTCTGGACGGATCCGACGCGGCAGCCAGCTTTCCGATCAATGTGACGAACTCCGGTCCGTGGAATTGCAGCCTTCTGAAGCGTGCGATATCCGCGACCGAAAGCATGTCTGCGCACAAGAGACGTAGACTTTGCATCTCGCCGCTCGGAAACGCCTCGAGCGCGACATCCGACGCGTCGGCTGTCCAGCCGCGTTCGTGCACGTATCCGTAAGCCCGGTTGAATCTCCCGAGCACCTCTTTTGCCAATCGTCCGAATGCACGTGCGGCCTGCAGCTTGACCGACACGCCGGCGGGCACAGAACCCCAGCGTTCAGCGAGCATGCCTTCGATCAACGCTTCGGCGCTCAGATCATCGTGCTTGCTCGCGGCTATAAGTTGTTTCGCAAGCGGGAGTGTCGTTCCGTCCCTCGCTTGTTCAAATATGGCGTCCCACAGCCGGTCCTGTTGTTGCGTGCGGCCGGACTCGCCGAGCGCCGACAGCCGGGACCGACGACCCAGTCCCTCCAGCGTGATGGAGCCGCCTGCACTTGCGCGGCCAATGACGGTCTGGTTGAGATCCAGGGCTTCCAGTGCGTAGGCTTCGTAGGGCCTCGCGGAATCCCGCCTGCCCTGTTCGGACCAAAAGTTGTCGAGGATAGCCCGCGCCCTGTCCGTGACTCGCAGAGATCCCTCGCGGCCATGCTTTTGCAGTCTGATGGGCTCGCAATTGGCAGCTCCATCAGCGGTTGCAATCACTTGATATGACAAGGGTCAAGTTTTGGACATTGGCTCTCGGTCGAATCTTGAAATCGCCAGCGATCGAAAAAAGCAGGCCTTTAAGGAAGCCGTTATGCAATCATACCTCTCCGCAGAAAGCAGGTGATTTCAATCAGTTTGTCTGCAATTAAGCAATTGAAATTAAACAAGTTATTTTTTCATCAGGAAGTTCAATCCGCGCTCAAAAGATCGATGGGGTCCAAAAAAAGGGCCACTCCAAACGAGTGGCCCAAGTCAGGGAGGAAACGCCCCTTAAGGGCCTCTGGGATCAGGCCGCAGCCTGTTCGATCGGTGAAAATGGCAGGCCGAGGCTCTCGGCCACAGCCTTGTAAGTCAGCCGGCCCCGATGGACATTGAGGCCCGCGCGCAGGTGCGGGTTTTCGAGCACGGCAGCAAATCCCTTTTTCGCGAGCGCCAAGCCGAATGGCAGCGTGGCGTTGTTCAAGGCCTGGCTCGATGTCAGTGGGACAGCTCCAGGCATATTGGCCACGCAATAATGAATGATGCCGTCCACCTCGTAAGTTGGATCATCGTGGGTTGTCGGGTGCGACGTTTCAAAACAGCCGCCCTGATCGATAGCGACATCCACGATCACCGCACCCTTCCGCATCGAGCTCAACATGCCGCGGCTAACAAGTTTTGGTGCGCTGGCGCCCGGAACAAGCACCGCGCCAATGACGACGTCCGCCGCAAAGACCTCCTGCTCCACGGCGTCGATTGTCGAGAACCTGGTACGTACGCGCCCCTCGAAGAGTTCATCCAGCTCACGAAGCCGCGGTATCGAGCGGTCGATGATTGTAACCTCACCACCCAAACCCACCGCCATGCGTGCCGCAT
Source organism: Bradyrhizobium sp. UFLA01-814 (assembly GCF_046718885.1). NCBI lineage: Bacteria > Pseudomonadati > Pseudomonadota > Alphaproteobacteria > Hyphomicrobiales > Nitrobacteraceae > Bradyrhizobium > Bradyrhizobium sp. UFLA01-814. The sequence goes on from NZ_JAQOSR010000003.1 coordinate 53,573, forward strand.
GCGTCCCGACGACGCCTCCGCCGATCACCACGATGCGAGCCGGCGGAACACCGGGCACGCCACCGATCAACAGCCCCCGGCCGCCGGCATACCGCTTCAGGGCGCTACCTGCCGCTTCGATCGCCAGCCTGCCCGCGACCTCGCTCATTGGCGCCAGCAGTGGAAGGCCGCCATGCGAGTCAGTCACGGTCTCATAGGCGATTGCGGTGCAGCCGGATTTGAGTAGTCCTTTGGCCTGCTCGGGATCGGGAGCTAAATGCAGATAGGTGAAGAGGATCTGGCCCTCTCGCAGCTGAACCCATTCGGACGGCTGGGGCTCCTTGACCTTTACGATCATCTCGCTCGAAGCGAATACTTCGCGCGCGGACTCCAGAACGGTTGCGCCAGCGTTGCGATAATTGTCGTCGGTTGCACCAATCCCCGCGCCGGCGTTGGTCTCGACCATCACGCTGTGGCCGGCTGCCACATATTCGCGGACGGCTCCCGGGGTCAGGCCCACGCGATATTCGTGCGCTTTGATTTCCTTGGGAACACCGAGCTTCATTTGCAATCCTCCCTGCCTCAAGGTCTCTTCTAGTCGGAAGGACGCTGCAATACTGATGAGGAGGCGGCCAGATAGCGCAGAAATTCTGCAACATTTATGCCGTTACGCAGGATCTCGGACAAACGGATCCCGGCTGGATGGATATGACATCTTTGCGGAGCTTGCCACGGTCCAGCAACTGTCGAAATTTTTGAATGATCCACAGGGTAAAGTCCGATGAGAGCACAAGGAAGACGTTTCCGGCCATAGCTTGAGGGTTCGGTAATCTTTTCGTTGATCCCGTCTGCCGAACGCCAGGAGCGCCATCTCAAAGCCGCTGTCGTTGTTCGGCTGAAGCGGCTGATGGGGAGCGAACGACCCAGATCGAAGCTGCTGGGCTGGTCGACATGAAGCAACCCGACCTGTCCAGGCTTCGTCGTGGGCATTTCGAGCCGGTTTCGGTGGAAAAGCTGCTGCGCGTGCTTACGGCATTCGACCAAGCCGCTGAAATAGCGGTAAAGCCACATCGAAAGCGGGGCGAAGCCGGCTGGATCACGTTTATCCTGGCCTAGCCGCAGACCGGGACGGAGGGTTCATGACATTTAGTGCGACCGCGGCCACCAGCGTCCATGAGCCCACCCTTCACTGTCCGAATTGCAACCACGAGATCCGGCTAACCGAATCGCTCGCCGCCCCCCTCCTCGCGGAGACCCGCCAGCGCTTCCAAGAACAGCTCGCCAGCAAGGACGCGGAGGTCGCGCGCAAGACCGAAGCGCTGCGGCAGGAGCGCGAGCAGCTGCAAAAGGATCGCGAACTGATCGAAGACCAGGTGGCCCGACGGCTGGCGGCCGAGCGCAACCAACTTGTCGCGATGGAGGCCAAGAAAGCGCGCGATGCGGCCGCGGCTGAACTGCAGGAACGTACAACGGAATTGGCCGAACTCCGGCAGATTCTCGAAGCGAACAACACCAAGCTGGCGGAGGCGCAGCAGGCGCAGGCCGCACTTATCCGCAAGCAACGAGCACTCGATGACGAGAAGCGCGAACTTGACCTGACCGTCGAGAAACGTGTCCAGGCTTCAGCTGAACAGATCCAGGCAAAGGCAAGGCAGGAAGCTGACGAAGCCGCTCGACTGCGAGTCGCGGAAAAAGACCAGACAATCGAGTCGATGGCCCGCACAATCGAGGAGCTCAAGCGTAAGGCTGAGCAAGGGTCACAACAATCGCAGGGCGAGGTCCTGGAGCTTGAGCTGGAAGGTGTACTTCGCGGCCGCTTTCCAACTGACTTGATTGAGCCAGTGGGCAAAGGCGAACTTGGCGCAGACGTCGTGCAGCAAGTCAATGGCTCTATCGGGCAGGCCGCGGGCATTATCCTCTGGGAATCCAAGCGCACCAAGGCTTGGAGCGACGGGTGGCTTGGCAAGCTCCGGGATGATCAGCGCCGCTGCGGAGCCGATGTTGCGCTCATTGTATCACAGGCGCTTCCAAAACATGTCGAACATTTCGACCTGATTGACGGGATATGGGTGACGCACCCCCGATGCGCTCTGCCGGTTGCGGTGGCCCTCCGTCAGGCACTTATTGACGTCACCGGCTCGCGCCTTGTGCAGCAAGGCCAGCAAACGAAGATGGAGCAGGTCTACCATTACCTGACGGGGACTAAATTCCGGCAGCGGGTGGAAGCGGTAGTTGAGAAGTTCAACGACATGCGTGATGACCTCGACAAAGAACGAAAATTCATGGGGCGGCAGTGGGCCAAGCGGGAAACGCAAATTTTGGCCGTCGTCGACTCGACGGTCGGGATGGTCGGAGATCTTCAAGCCATCGCGGGCAAGGCCATGCCGGAGATCTCAAGTTTGGACATCCAGCTGCTGGAGAATGGCGTCGAACCGGAGCGAAAGGCAGGATGAATGATTGTCGGCAAGCCGGACGCATATTCGAACCTGCGGCGGCAGACCGCCCCCATGCCGCCTGAACGGCCAGTCACGCCGCGGCCTTGTGGAATGTCGCCTCTTGGAAAGATGGCAGCTTGCGCAGACCGCGGATGAACCTATCAAAAACCGAATTTGCAAGGGCAGCCACACCACAGCTCAGTGCCGGTCCGCCATCACGATCGGCGCCACGAGCGTGACGGAGCACAGGAGCACGCCTAGCATTGCGAATGCCCATGGAAGGCTAGCCATGTTTGAGATAAGGCCGACGATAGCAGGACCGACGAAGAGACCAGTGTAGCCGGCCGTCGTGGTGACTGCGATTGCAAGGCGGGCCGGCATGGTTTTCTGTTTGCCGGCCCGGCGGCACAGCACCGGCACGATATTCGCAGCACCCAATCCGATAAGCAGGCATCCCGCCATGGCAATCGCCCCAACAGGCGCCGCTAGCAGCGCAGCAAAACCCGCCATGATCGGCAGAGTTCCGAGCATCAATGTGGTGCGATCGCCGAGCCGCGTCACGACGGCATCTCCGCCAAGGCGGCCTGCTGTCATGGCAATGGAAAACAACATGTAACCGAAGCCGCCATGCGCCTTCGAGACAAGACCTTGATCAACGAGAAACAAGGCGCTCCAGTCGAGCATTGCGCCTTCGACAAGAAAGGTCATGGCCGCAAGCGTTGCTATGAGCAACACGCCGCGATCGGGCAGGACGAACCCTAGCCGTTGCTCGGTCCGACCCGTTGCGAGAAACCGCGGCCATGCCAATACAAGTGCAACCGTCATCAGCGCCGAACAGATCAATGTTGGAACAAGCGCGACAGTCCCGAGCGAGAGGGAGGCGGTCATAATAGCGCAGCCGGCAACTTCGCCAATGCAGAACTGGGCGTGGAAGCCGGACATCAACGGACGGCCGGCGGCGCGCTCTACTTCGGTTGCGTGAACGTTCATGGCTATGTCGATCGAGCCAAGCGAAACTCCGAAAGCAAACAGCACGGCGCCGAGCCAAAGAGGTGTGCTGGCCACAGCAAGCCACGGCAGGATGAGCGCAAGGCCAAGACCACCACCAAGAATGATGGTCTGGCTGCCGTAACGCGCATTCGCCGCGCCGGTGACGAGCATAGCAACGGCGGATCCAACGCCAAGCCAGAGCAACACCAGGCCAAGCACGCCATCATCGATCGCAAGCCGCTCCTTGGCGAGCGGCACCAGAGGTGCCCATGAAGCAAAGCCGAATCCGGCAACGAAAAATGCTAATCGGGTCGCGAGCGAGCCGGCTGGCCGATCGGTAGACGAAAACACAGGGCACTCCGGCGAAAAAAGCCCGCAAGCGTGGCGCCGACCACCTTTGGGCGCTCGCCTACGAGCGATGCGCGGCTAGACGATCATACGTCGGGCTGAACGCTCCACTCGTAGCAAGTGTGATGCCAAAGATGACGCGCGACGTCCCGTGGTGTGAGCCTCAGAGCGGCGCTGAGGCCTCGATAGTCCATTGCCGCTTGCATGTCGGATCGGTCCGAGCGGCCCAATTGGCCGTGCTGCGTTTGCACATCATTTCATGACTGTCGCAGGCACAACAACGCTGGTCGGCCATGTCGCAAAGCAGACAACGACCATGCCGCAGTTCCCAGGTCGAAGTCGCGCGATGCGGCGTGCACGCTAGGTATTGCTCCAGAGGCGGGACAAATTGAGACTTCCCGGAAAGCCGAACCAGTCCTTCGTGCCGGCGCTGGCGCCCTCAACAAATCCGGGGCAGTTGTTCGCCCGACAACCAGTCGACAATTCGTCCGCCGCCAAAGCTGGTCGACATCTGCACCAAATGATGACGATCAGCGACCGCTTCGCCGATATCAGCTGCATCGCACCCGAGCGGATGGGCCTTCATGGCGGCAAGCACGGCATCCGCCATATCTGCCGCCACGATTGCAACGAGTTTGCCCTCGTTGGCAACATGGAGCGGATCAAGCCCAAGGAGTTCGCAGGCAGCCGTAACGGCCGGCTTTACCGGGATCGCCTCTTCCTGCAGGCGGAATCCAAGGCTCGATTGGTGCGCGATCTCGTTGAGCGTTGCCGCAACACCGCCGCGCGTGGGGTCGCGCATCACCCGGATGCTCGCGCCGCCGGCCGCAACCATTACGGCGACAAGATCATGCAGAGCTGCGGAATCCGAGACAATGTCGACCTGGAAAGCGAGATTATGGCGTCGCGACATGATCGCAACCCCATGGTCGCCGAGGCAGCCCGAAACCAGTACCCGGTCGCCGATCCGTGCGTTCTCGGCGGACAGCTCGAGCCCGTTGGCCAGAACGCCAACCCCCGTCGTCGAGATGAACAGACCATCCGCCTTGCCCCGCTCGACGACCTTGGTGTCACCCGTGATGATGTGAACACCGGCGGCACGCGCCGCTGCGCCCATCGAATCCGCAATCGCCTTCAGATCCGAGAGTCGGAAGCCCTCTTCAAGGATGAAACTTGCCGCCAGATAGAGTGGGCGCGCACCGGCCATTGCGACATCGTTGATTGTACCGTGCACCGCGAGTGACCCAATATTGCCGCCGGGAAAGAACAGCGGTGAAACCACATAGCTGTCAGTCGTCATCACCATCCTGCCCGAGCGGACACCGAAGGCCGACTGATCGTTGCAACGGGCGAGCCATTCATTGCCGAACGCTTCGTGAAACAGGCCGAGGACCAGCTGCGTCGTGGCGCGCCCCCCGGAACCGTGGGAGAGGTCGATGCATCCGTTCTTGATATCGAGCTTGCGCTGATAGGACTTCACGCGCATCACGCCCGCCGCAGCTGATGGTCGCGGCCCCGGCCATACGTCCAGTGCGCGGCGCAGGCGCCTTCCGATGAGACCATGCAGGATCCTATGGGGGTTTCCGGCGTGCAACCCGTTCCAAATAGCTTGCAGTCGACAGGCCTCTTCACGCCGCGCAGGATGGCCCCGCACTCACACGCCGGATTGTCGGCAACGGGCAGTTCGTGCATCACGAAACGCTTCTCGGCATCGAATTTGGCGTAAGCTCGCTTCAGCTTCAGCCCACTATCGGGTATGAGCCCGAGCCCACGCCATTCGAACTGGTCGCGGAGCTCGAAAACGTTAGACATCTCTTCGATAGCGCGGTGGTTGCCTTCACGCTTCACCGCACGGCTATATTGGTTCTGCACCTCGGATCGGCCGTCATTCACCTGCCGCACCAGCATCAGGATGGCCTGCATCACGTCGAGTGGCTCAAATCCCGCGATCACGATCGGCTCGCCAAATGCGTCGGCCAAACGCCCGTAAGGCTCCGTACCGATGATGGTGCTGACATGCGCAGGCCCGATAAAGCCGTCGATTTCGGCCTGGCCGATAGTCTCGAGATCGGGACTATCGAGAATGCTTTGCATCGCCGGGGGAGTCAGCACGTGGTTGCAGAACACGCTGAGATTCTTCAGCCGCTTCTTCTTGGCAAGCCGGATCATCACTGCCGTCGCAGGCGCCGTGGTCTCAAATCCAATGGCAAAAAAGACCACCTCCTGATCCGGCGTGTGCTCGGCGATCCGGATCGCATCGAGCGTCGAATAGACCATTCGAACGTCAGCGCCGAGCGCCCTGGCTCGTAACAGGGATTGTCCTTGCGTGCCGGGCACTCGCATCAGGTCGCCGTAGACACAGAGAGTGACCTGCGGCCGGGCGACTAACCGGATCGCCATGTCGATCCGGCTGGTGGGCAGAACACAGACCGGACAGCCCGGGCCGTGGATCAAGCGGACATTCGCCGGGAGCAGGTCCTCCAAGCCATAGCGGGCGATCGCATGCGTGTGGCCGCCGCAAAACTCCATGAACCGGTAGGCCCGTTGTGGATTGGCCTCAGTGCCGATCGTCTGCGCGAGACGCTGGGCAATGGTCTTGTCGCGAAATTCGTCGGCATATTTCATGACCCGAGCTCCTGCCCGACGCTACCTAGTTCCTGCAGGAGCTCCAGCGTACGCTCGGCTTCCGCGGGGTCGATTTTGGCCAGGGCGTAGCCGACATGGACAAGGACGTAATCCCCCACAGCGAGATCATCGATCAGCGCAATCGATATTTCCAGGCTGACGCCATCGATGGACACAATGGCCATGTCACCGGGAAGGAGTTCGGCGACCTCAGCCGGTACCGATAGACACATATCAGACTATTCCTTCCAGAGCTTGCGGCTGCTCAGCAGTCTGAAGAGCGGCGATCCACGCTTGGCCGAGGCTCAAGCCGCCGTCGTTAGGTGGAACCTGCCGTGGCAACAGCGCAGTGAGGCCGGCCGCAATGCAGCCGCCCTGGATTTCGTCTGCGAGCACCGCGTTCAGGAAGCAACCCCCGCTCAGAACGACGGTTGTGACGCCAGTTGTCTGCGCAGAGCGTGCGACCCAATCAACGCAGCCGGCGGCGAACGTGCCATGAAACAGCTCGGCTCCCTCAGTGGCGCCGATATCGTTTGCAACCAAGCGCGCAAACAGTGGACGAAGTGACAGAACGCCGTCATCGATCATCCAACCCGCTTCTTGCACCGCAGTCTGCCGCACCCGCGCCTCTAGCTTCATCGCGGCTTCCCCTTCATAGCTCTGCACGGTCGTAACCCCGAGCAGCGCCGCTGCTGCATCGAACAGCCGGCCCGCGCTGGTCGTGGTGGCCCCGCAAGGCCGATCGAGCAATGCCCGCAGATGCTCAGCCTGCGGCTGCGACGCAAAGCGACGCGCAATTTCATGTCCCCGTCCCAAAATCTGAAGCATCGCACTCGCCATCCGCCAGGGCTCGCGGGCTGCACGATCCCCGCCAGGCATTTGCAAGGGTGCGAGATGTCCGACGCGTCGAAACCGGGCGCCCTCGCACAACAAGAGCTCGCCACCCCAGTTGCCGCCGTCGCAGCCATAGCCATGGCCGTCGAGCAAAAGGGCGAGCGTAGGCGCGGTGAGACCATGCTCTGCGATGACGGCAGCGGCGTGCGCGTGATGGTGCTGGACAGCGATCAGAGCGCAGCCGCTTGCTTCGGCAAAGCGGGTAGATGCCATGTCGGGATGCAGATCATGGGCCAGGACAACAGGCCTGACATCGAGGGTCGAGGTGAGATGGCGGACCGTCTCCTCGAAAGCGTGAATCCCTTCAGGCGTATCGAGATCGCCGATGTGCTGGGAGACGAATGCTTCATTACCCCGCGTAACGGTGACAGTCGACTTCAGCGCGCCGCCGACGGCGAGCATGGGTGGCACGGACCCCGCAAGCCGGATCGGTTCGGGAACATAGCCGCGGGCGCGGCGAATGAATTGGCGCCGTCCGGCCACGACCGACACCACGGAATCATCAGCACGCGTCAGGATATCGCGATCATGAGTTACAATAAGATCGGCGATGTCGGCAAGCCGCCGCAACGCCTGGCCGTTGTCGATTGGTAGCGGTTCGCCTCCGAGATTGGCGCTGGTTGTGACGATGACCGGACCACCACTTTCGACGGCCGGACCGCCATCCCTCCGCCTTGTGCCAATCGAGCCGAACGCATGGAAGATAAGGTGATGCAGCGGGGCCACGGGCAGCATGACGCCGAGGCGCGACAGGCCGGGGGCTATCGCGGACGAAAGATGGTTGCGCGAGCGCAGCAAAACGATCGGGCGAGCTACGGTTTCCAGCAATGCGAGCTCGGCGGCGTTGGTCTGCGCAATCTCGTTGGCCTGCTCGATGGAGCCGATCATGACCGCGAACGGCTTTTGGTCGCGCTGCTTCCGCTTACGCAAACGCCGCACCGCGTCATGATTGGCTGCATCGCAAAGCAGCTGATACCCTCCAAGCCCCTTGATCGCCACGATCCGGCCGCCGCCGATCGCCGCGGCAATATCGTCGATCCCATGACTGAGCTGAGGGCCGCATATCGGGCACGCGATTGCCTCGGCGTGAAAACGACGGCTCAAAGGATCGGCATATTCGGCCGCACAGGCGGCACACATCGCGAAGGCCCTCATCGCAGTGTTGCCGCGATCATACGGGAGCTGTCCGGCAATGGTGTAGCGCGGGCCGCAATGGGAGCAGTTGATGAAGGGATAGAGGTAATAGCGGCTTGTTGGATCGAACAACTCGTCCAGACATTGCTGGCATGTCGCGGCATCGGCGACGATCCGCGTCGACGACCTGCCCTGTTCGCTGCGGCGGATCGAAAAGTCTTTGGCCCCAAGCGCGCCGATCTCCTGAACCGAGATTTGGTCGATGCGCGCCAATACTGGCCTTTCGAGCGGCAAGGCGGCCACGAACTGGGACGCGCCCTCACCCTCGACCTCGATGATGACGCCGTCGGGATCGTTGGCGACAAACCCGGCGAGCCCATAACGAGCAGCGAGACCATATACATACGGACGAAAGCCGACGCCTTGAACGGCGCCGCTGACGCGCAGGCGCAGACGCGTTCCCGAGCCGGCGATTGCCTCGTTCATCGCGTGGTGCCCGCGACAGGACGGGTCTGATCTGCCGCTTGCTTCCCAATCCAGGCGTAGAGCGCGGCAAAGCCCGCGCCGGTACGCGCTGAAACCGTCAGCACTTCAATCGCTGGATTGACGCGTCTTGCATACTCGACGGTCTGGCCTAAATCGAAGTCGACCAGGCGGGCCAGATCAATCTTGTTGATCAGCATGAGCGACGATGCGGCAAACATTTCAGGATATTTGAGTGGCTTGTCTTCACCCTCGGTGGTCGAGAGCACCACGATCTTGCAGGCTTCGCCGAGATCGAATGCCGCGGGACAAACCAGATTGCCGACATTCTCGATGAAGAGAATGCCGCGCTTGAGTGGCGGCAAGCGGCGATAAGCCTCCCTGACCATCGCAGCATCGAGATGGCATCCCTTGCCGGTATTGATCTGAATTGCAGGCACGCCGGTCGCGCGAATGCGCTCGGCATCGTTTGAGGTCTGCTGGTCGCCCTCGATGACCCCAAGCTGCCAGCTCCGCTTGAGCTCGCTGACGGCGCGGACGAGGAGCGAGGTTTTTCCCGCGCCAGGACTTGAAACAAGATTGAACACAAGCATGTCATCGGCCAGGAATCGGGCGCGGTTGTCGGCCGCGATCCCGTCGTTCCTGCCGAGGATGTCGCGCCCGATCTGAATGACCCGCTCGCTGCTCATGCCCGCAACCGTCAAGCCGGCCGGGTCAGCCGCGCAATCCCAAAGCGCCCGTCCGCCATGAGCCTGTTGGTGGTTGTGATCATGATGGCGGCGATGATGAGGGCGGTGAGAATGATGCACGTCGTGGCCGGTATGCACATGATTAAGGTCGTGACCGTGACCATGTGCATGGCGACGACCATTGGCATGCGCACCTTGCGCGTGGGTGCGTTCGGTGGAGGGCACTCCTTCGCTACAGCCGCATATGCTACACATCAGTCGATCTCCAGCTCTTTGACCCGCATCTCTTCACCCGCAGTCACCTGCAGCTGGTAGCTGCCGCAGCGGGGGCATGGCTCACAGCGCCGGGCAATCTCGACGCTTGTCGAACAGGCCATGCACCAGGCGAGGCCAGGCTGCTCGACGATCTTAAGAACCGCGCCCTCGGCAATGGTCCGTGCAGCAACGACCGCAAAGCTGAGCTTCATCGCTTCCGGAGCGACATAACTCAGCGCTCCGACCTCCAGACACACGGTCTTCACCTTCGAGAACGATCGTCGGCGCGCCTCCTCCTCAACAATCTCGATGATGCCTTCGCAAAGCGCCATTTCATGCATCGCAGACTTCGCGAAAATTGAGGGTGAAGGCGGCGCAAGGGTCGAACGATTCGATCATCGCGCGAATGGCAGCTCGTGCCTGCGGCCTCGCCATCAGCACCGCGCCGTGCAAACTGCGGACCAGCGGTCCGCGCGCGTGGAAATTCCATTCGGTCGGCGTAAGACATTCGAAGCGCGATATCTGGCCCTGACGGTCGAGCTCGACCGCGTGATAAAGACGTCCCCTGGCGCATTCGATCGCGGCCGCACCACGGCGCGGTCCCAGCCCGTAGCTTTCGGCGATCCCATCCTTCGCTGTCTCGATACGAGCACCGGCTTTGAGCCAAGCGCAGAGGGCGACGATTTCGGCAATTCTCGCCTTCAGCCGCTCAGCCGGGGCCGACCGGCCTGGCGAAAGCCGGCCACGCAACATTTGGCGCGCCCATGGCCCCGTCTCGGGAATACCGCGTCCTAGGTCGGAGCAATGGCAAACCCGCACGTCGTTCGAGAGCAGCCGTTCAATGATGTCGTGGTCGTCCGCAGCGGACAGGAACGAGTGCTGCATCGGCACAGGCTTCAATACGGCTTCGTCGAGCGCGGCGATGCGAAGCGCGAGCGGGCTGCCGCACGTCGGCGCGCCACCTTCATTTGATATGCCGAGAGCGGTCAGCGCGGCCGCTATACGCGCTGTTGCCTCGCGTGGAACGGGAACGCAGCCGGCCTCTGCGCTGCCGACAAGCGCTGATACGTCCTGCATCAGGGCGCGGATCGCGCCGGCACTGGTGGCATCCTTCGCGAGATGGGCGACAAACAGGCCCCGGAGCAATTCCGCCAGCCGCTCGGCAACGACCCGGGTCGTACGATGCTGCCTCGTCGCAAGGCTGATGCCTACGCCACGCGCCGCCTCGATCGCGGACTGGAATGCTACCTGATGCGCGGCAGCACACAATGAAAACAGCCGCGGCAGCGCATTGAGCAACGAACTGGCTGGTCTTCCGGCGAATAGCCGCGCTAGTGGCGGCCGGACGGGCGGCAGGATTTCGACCGTGGCAATCGTGTCGTCAGCGAGCGATACGGTGACCTCTATTCTGTTACCAACGGCGAGGCTCATGAGCGCCCCCTCGTGCCCTCTGCGAGATCGTAGACGATCCGGCAGATGCCGCACCCCATGCGCGCGTCGTCTGCGAGATTCTCTCGGACGGCAACAGTCTCGAAGCTCGTCATTCGAAGTAAGCCTCGATGATTTCCTGCATGCGTTCGGCGGAATCCTCGAAGTCCTCATCGGCTGCCAGCGCAACGATAGGCACGCCGCCAACCTCCAGCGTATCCAGGATGACGCTATCGGTGGAATTGAAGAACTGCACCGACCAGACGTTCCGGATGCCGGTCGCATGCACGCGGCACGTGCCGTAGCCACGCGAAGTGAGCAGGATCGGTCCGTTGCCGACGCTTTGCTGCAGAAACGCCTGATCGACCGGGTTCATCGGCAGGAGCGTGAAATTGATCACATGTGCGCACATGCCGGGCCGCCAGGCCAGCGCCCGTTCTCGGATTTCCGCGAGCACCGGTAGCACGTTCATCGCGCCTTCCGGGGCCGCATTGATCGTAAGATTAGTCGAGGTCAGGTCGCTTGCCGCGCGCCGCACGATCTGCGGTACCGCGCCGACTTCGATATACTCTTGTGCCGGGTCGCTGCCGATGCATACGCGCCAAATTCCTGCAAGCACCGATTCTTCGATCCGTGCCACAGAGCCATCTGGCAGCGCAGCGACGCCGGCGATTTCGCCTGTCCCAAGTATGTCGGCAATCAGCTTGCGCTCAAGATCGCTGAGAGTCGCGAGCTTGAACAGCTGCGTTTGTGCAGCGCTCTTCTGGCCGGCAACGGCAGCGGCGAGGTTTGACAACAGTGCGACGGCATTCGGACAATTCCTTGCCAGCTCTACGCCATCGAGCGAAGCGAGCTTGGCGGGCGCGGCAGCAGCCGTCGGCCCGCTATGGCCTGCCTCGAGGCTTTCCGCGCCGGTCGGAAACACGCTCAGCGGATGCTCGGCGCCTTGCGCAAGGGAAATGCCTGCTTTCATGACGCGACGTTCGCTCGTGCGGGCTGAGGAGTGAGCATTCTTGACGACAGACGCGCCGGCGCGCAGGTGATCAATGAGTCTGAACATGTGGTCGGTAGAAATTCTCCATATCCCGGCCCGTGCGTCGTTGCTTGCGGTCACGACCCTCGGACGGACCGCGCCGTGTCAAATCATGCTTTCCCGACCGAAAGCTCATCAGGCTCCTTTCTATCGTCGTGGTCCACGGGTGGGTGTTAGCAAGGTGTGTGCCAATCACCGTTTTGTCGTAATTTTGCGTTCTTCCGCTCCTATCAAAAGTGCAAGGTCCCGCTTGAGATCCTCGGCGTAGAGCTTGTTTCGGCGCGACACTAGTTATCCGTGAACAATGGCGAGTCGAACAATGGCAAGTGGGCAGGACGGCAAGCGTCCGGCTCGCGCAGATGCTCGGGCAGAAGCGGCTCGCGACCGATCAAATCCGCAAAGAACCGGTCGCAGTCGTGGCCGTTGAGGGCCGCCTCGAGACCGCCGAGCGCCTCTGCGATCAGCCGTGCCTCATCGTCCTCCAGGAGCCGCACCGCGGTATCGATATGGACCAGCACCTTGGCGCCGACCGGCGGGTTAGAGAGCAGCATGGCCGAGACGATCCGCTTTTCGTTGCCATACTCGCACAGCGCCGAGATGCCGTCGGTCTCAATAATCGTCATTGGCAGGCCAAGGCACATCGTAACCAACACATCGTAACCTGCGAGCCGCTAGATCGGCCGCGCCCTCATCTCATAGTTTGCATGGTCGATGTCGTTCGCGAGCAAACGTTCCGAGGGAGGCAACGGCGCGGTTCGAAGTCTTGCCGGCGCCCTCCACTGGATCAACAGTTCGCAAGCCAATTCGATCGCAGGCGCAATCTGGGTGCGCACCGGAGCGGTGAGCGGACCACCCCAATTCTCCAGATCCATCGGCTGACAGCCAATGAGAGCAAGCTCTCGCGGGCAGCGGCCAAGCAGGTCGGCCGCACTTAAGACGTCCTGAAAGCCGGTCTGATGCAGGCTCATTTTCTTGGCGGCCGTGAACCTCGGCACCTCGTCGTCTCGCACGAGCTTCAACTGGCCGGGCGCAAGTCCATAGTCGATGGCATCGAACACGATCAGGCAATCGGCTTCCTCAAGAAAATTCACCAAATAGAGCCCTTGCGTACCGCCATCGAGGACGGTGACGTTGTCAGGGACGGCGTAGCGGCGGTGGAACTCTTCCACCGCCCGCACGCCGAATGCCTCGTCGGCCCACAGGATGTTGCCGATGCCGAGCACCAGGATACGTTTTGGGTTCTGCGGGGTCAGCATCGGCATCCTCAATCAATCGCGGAATTCGCGCTCGCCCGAAATGATTGAAGAGATGGTGCTCCGGCGCGACATGATATCCTCCCAGACCGCCACGTAGATGTGGAGGAGCGCAAAGCACACGATGACCCACATGCCAAGGCGGTGCCAGGTATGAACGTCCTGACTGTTCGGCCAGACCGCAAACACCCAGCCGAACATCTTGTATTGCCAGCCGTCGTTGCCGAAGCCCTGCGCATAAAGTGCAAAGCCTGTGACGATCATGAACGCGGTCGTCAGCGTAAACATGAAGAACATCGCGAGCTGAGCCAACGGATTGTGCCCGACATGTTCCTTCGGCTCGGCCGCGAGGAAAGCGTACCAGCGCACCGCGTGCCAGAGCGCGCTCCAAAAGAACCTGCGCCAAATCGGGACGTAGAAGATCTGCCTCGCATGGGAGTTTCCCACCAAGGCCAAATAGATGCGCAGCAGGAAGCCGATTGCGAGCACATAGCCTGCGGAAAAATGCGCAAAGCGGAGATAGCCGAACAGGAAAATGTCGCTTGCCTCTCCCGGCATTGACGGTATCCCGGTTCCGATGACGTAGCCCGTTATGCCCAAGACCAGAATGGCTGCCGCATTGACCCAATGCCACAGCCGCAGCGGCTCTTCATAGAGGTAGACGACATCACGCTCGACACTGCGATCACGCCTTGCGGCATCGTTGCCAATACGGGTGGTAGCGGTTTGCGGCATCTTGTCCAGCACGGTGGCCTCCCTATCGAACCTTGACCGAAGCCATTTCCTGGCCGTCGGGGCTCATCACGTGGGTCGAGCACGCCAGGCACGGATCAAAGGAATGGATCGTGCGCAAAATCTCCAGCGGCTGCTCTGGATCAGCCATCGGCGTATTGATCAATGCGGCTTCAAATGCGCCGATATTACCCTTGGGATCGCGCGGCGAACCGTTCCACGTCGTCGGCACGACGCACTGGTAGTTCTCGATCTTGGTGTCCTTGATCTTGATCCAGTGACCGAGCGCGCCACGCGGCGCCTCGGTGAAGCCGTATCCCTTGGCCACCCTCGGCCAGCTTTCCGGCTTCCACTTGCTGGTATTGGCCGTTGAGGTGTCCCCCGCCTTGATGTGAGCCACCAACTTGTCCTGGAAATAGCGCAGTTGATGCGCCCCCCACTGGCATTCGAGCGCACGCGCTGCGGTGCGGCCGAGCGTCGAGAAAAGCGCAGTCACAGGAAGATCGAGTGCCTTGAGCAGCCTGTCGGTCGGATCCCTGAATTCAGCTTTGCCTTGCGCATAACCTATGATGTATCGCGCCAGCGGTCCTACCTCGACGGCGTTGCCGCGCCAGCGCGGCGCCTTGATCCAGGAATACTTGCCGCCCTCGTCGAGCTCCCTGATGTCGGTCCTGGTGCCCTTGAAGTTGGGCCCAAGCTGGAAATTCGGCTCGGTGACGCCATCCCAGGGATGCAGCCCGGTGGAATCGTCGGGGTATTTGTACCAGGAGTGCGCGACGAATTCCTGGATCTGCTCGGGATCACCGTGATCGATCGGCAAGACCTCCTTGAGATTGCCATCAAGGATGACGCCGCGCGGCAGCTTGAGACTTGTCGCGGAATAATTGTTGGCGTTTTCGGGGATGTCGCCATAGGACATCACGCTCTTGGCCGACAAACCGCCGCCATAGAGCCAGTCTTTGTAGACTGCGCCGATCGCCGCGACATCGGGCAGATATACCTTTTCGACGAACTCGATCGAACGGTCAATGATCGAGGACACCAGGTTGAGCCGCTCCATGTTGATCGCACCCACCGCGCCGGTGCCATCGACATTGATCGCGCAGGGCACGCCGCCAACCAACCAATTCGGATGCGGGTTCTTGCCCCCATAGACGGCGTGGATCTTGACGATTTCCTTCTGGAAATCGAGCGCTTCCAGATAATGCGCCACAGCCATGAGGTTCGCTTCCGGCGTAAGCTTGTAGGCCGGATGCCCCCAATAGGCATTGTTGAACGGGCCGAGCTGCCCTGAATCGAAGAACTTTGTGAGCCTGATCTGCAGATCCTTGAAATAGCCCGGTGATGAAAGCGGCCAGGACGAGACCGACTGCGCCAATCTCGAGGTCGCCTTGGGATCGGCCTTGAGTGCTGAGACCACGTCGACCCAATCCAGCGCGTGAAGGTGATAGAAATGCACAAGATGATCATGAACCTGCAGGCATAGCTGCATGATGTTGCGTATCGAGTTGGCGTTCTCCGGAATCGTGATGCCGAGCGCATTCTCAACGGCGCGCACGGAGGTGAGCGCATGGGTGCCGGTGCAAACGCCGCAAATCCGCTCGGTAAACGCCCAAGCGTCGCGCGGATCGCGCCCGCGCAGGATGGTTTCGATGCCACGCCACATCGTTCCGCTCGAGACGGCATTTCGGATCACATTGTCCGAATCGAGGTTGACCTCGACACGCAGATGACCCTCGATTCGAGTCAGCGGATCGACGACAACGCGCTTGCCGGACCGATCGAGCTTGAATCCATTGGGGGTCTTCACGCCCACCTGCCCCCCTAGCCCCGACGATTGTTCTGAGCTGCGCCATCCCCTTTACGGGTGAGCCGCTTCGCGGCTGTGACCGCCGCATGCGCGGCAACGGTAAGACCGGCAACGCCGGCAGCCGCCATGCCGATTTGATCGGCGTTCTTCTCGATGCCGAATTGCTTGATGGTCGTGAGGTGGTCATAAGTCGAGCCTCTGTCCCAAAAGCCGTCTTCGGCGCAGCCGAAGCAGCCATGACCGGACTGGATCGGGAAGGAAATGCCGCCGTTCCACCGAACGGTCGAGCAGGCGTTGTAGCTGGTCGGTCCCTTGCAGCCCATCTTGTAGAGGCAATAACCCTTACGCGCCCCCTCGTCGTCCCACTCCTCGACAAATTGGCCAGCATCGAAATGGGGACGCCGATAGCACTTGTCGTGGATGCGCTGGGAATAGAACATCTTTGGCCGCCCCTGGCGGTCGAGCTCGGGAAGTTTTCCGAACGTGGTGATGAAGGTTACAACGCCGGTCATGACTTCAGCGATCGGCGGACAGCCGGGCACTTTGATGATCGGCTTGTTCGTTATCACCTTATCGATTGGCACAGCCCTCGTCGGGTTGGGCTTGGCCGCCTGCACGCAGCCCCATGACGCACAAGTGCCCCAAGCGATGATCGCCATGCAATCGTCCGCCATCGACCTGAGCTTTTCGACGAACGGCTTGCCGCCATCAATGCAGAACATTCCGCCTTCGTTCAGCGGTGCATTCCCCTCGACGGCAAGCACATACTGGCCTTTGTACTTGACGCGGGCCTCCTCCAGAATAGCTTCGGCCTGGTGTCCTGCCGCCGCCATGATGGTATCGTCATAATCGAGCGAAATCATCGACAGGACCGCGTCTTTGACCAGCGGATGGGCCGAGCGGATAAAGCTTTCCGAACAGCAGGTGCATTCGAGCCCATGCATCCAGATCACGGGCATACGCGGCCTGGTCTCGAGCGCGTTGGCAATATCGCTCGCCGCGAGCGGGCCGAGCCCGAGGCTCACGGCCGTCAAACTGCAGAATTTGAGGAAACTGCGACGCGTGATACCCTGACGTCTGATCACATTGTAGAACGTTTCCGTTGCCGCGCCCATCGCCCCTCCAGTGATCTGTGATCAGTTGACGGCTATGACAAATTGCTGGCGTTCGGATAGCAAGAAGCAGGCCAATCGCACTGCCATCTGACAGATAGAAGCCGCTCCTCTGCCAAATTGCGGAGAGATTGCCGAGGCCAGCGTGAGCCGGCAAGCGGTTCGACCGCGCCCCCGGATGACAGCGCTCGCGACGTCCGCCAACGCCTGTACCAAGGATCGATGCCACAAAACGCACGATGCCCGGTGATGCACCCATGACGGGCACCTGGTCGTAAGCTCACAGGAAGGCACGTCATGCTCGAGCAGATGTTCAAGCCCTGCACGAGAGGCAAGCGGCGCCATTGACCGTTCATTCCATCGCGCCATTCGCGTCTGATTTGAAACGCCGATGTGCGAAACCGCACCAACCAACATGATCATCCCGCCCTACCGGGGGCGAAGTGTTGACTTGTCAATCGTTCAGCGTGGCCTGCAACGCTTTCACGTCCGGCACGCCGATTGCTGAAATAAGAAGCTGCAGTTGAAGACGCCGCACACCTCACCCGTTCACGAGTTCACAATGAGCCTTGCTCGGTTGATCCTGATCAATCGACGTCGAAGCTAGGCAGAATTGTAGAATGCGGCCTCGAGAAGCGCCGCTCCGGCGCGGCCTCTGCCCGAGGCGGACTGGTTCGACGGCGAGGTGGAGGTGGTAGCCGCCTGGCAGATCTTCACTGATAAGCCGGGGCGCCCAGGAGTATGCACGCTTCCTCGACAGGCTGCAGCACACCCTAACTAGAGCAATAGCCAGGAGTAGGCCAGGCGACTGTGAGGCGAGCACCGCCAGAAGCATAAGCCCCGCTCTGCTTCAGGCCGCGGCGGCCCAGACGCACCCACGACTATTGTCGTGGAAAGCATTGTGACGAGCCTAGACCGCGTCCGGGCGATGCAGCATATCGACCGTGATGGTGCCGCGGGCGCGCGAGACACATGCGCAGATCTTCTCGTTAGCGCGCTTCTGATTCTCGCTGAAGAAGACGTCACGATGGTCAACCTCACCGTCGATATGGACGAGGTCGACGGCACAGACGCCACACTCGCCGCGCCGGCAATCCGAAATGACCTCATAACCAGCCGCATTGAGCGCATCCAGCATCGAGCGATCGCGGGGAATCTCGATCTCAATGCCGCGGTCCGCGAGGCGCACCCGGAAATCTTCGGTCGGCAGCAAGCCGCTCGAACCGAAGGTCTCGTAGCGCAGGTCGGGCAACGCACGCCCCGCGCTGGTCCAGGCCCGACGCGCAGCATCGAGCATTCGCATCGGGCCGCAAAACAGGGTCATGGCATCGGGCGGCAGCGAGGCGAACAAGGTGTCGAAATCGAGCCGGCGCCCTTCATTGCCTGCATGGACGACGAGGCGCTCGTTCAGCAAGGTGGCCAGAACATCCAGATAGACAGCATCTTCGCGCGAACGCATCGCGTAATGCAACGAGAATTCGGCTTTGCGGCGGTCGAGCGCCTGTGCTGCCCCAATCAACGGCGTAATGCCGATGCCGCCGGCGATCAGGCAATAATGCCGGCGCGACCAGTCGATCGGTAGCAGCGAGGTTGGCAATGTGATGGTCAGCCGCGCCCCGGGCGCGAGCGACCACATATAGCGCGAGCCGCCGCGGGAATCCTCGGCGCGTCGCACCGCGATACGGTAGCCGGCGCGGTCGCCTTCGCCGATCAGCGAGTAGGACCGCGTCTCGGGGCGGCCATCGACGGTGACGGCGACATCAATATGACTGCCGACCGGGTAGGCCGCACCGTCAAAAATTTCCGGCCTGATCAGGAACTCGCGGATCGAGGAAGTCAGATCGCGGGTCGCAATCAGGGTTGCGGGAGTCCAGGTCTCGATGAAACGCATGCGCTCGTCCTTTAATCGCCTGCAGTCCTGATGAGTGCCAGCCCCGGCAGCAGGTCAAAATGCGTCTTATTCTTTAGCACCAGCCGCAAATTGCGCGACGCCAGCCGCGCGTGCTCGCGCATGATCGCCTCAGCCCGCGCACCCTCGCGGTTTTCGATAGCGTCGATCACGACACGGTGTTGATCTTGCGCAATCAAGAGCGTCTGGTGCGCCTGCGGCAGTTCCGATTGGGTCATCACAAAACCGCTCGGCGAGGCAAACGGCAGCGCGGACGCGCGATCGACCTGCCGGATCAGGGGCGGGCTGCGCGACAATTCGGTCAACAGCGCATGAAAGTGCGCATTCAGCGTGACGTAGGAGGAGAAGGCCTCGATCGAGATCCGATCCTGCTGCACCAGGCCGTCGATTTCGTCGAGACATCCTTTCAGTGGCTCGAGATCGCGCGACGAGACCCCGCGCTCGGCGGCAAAGCGCGCGGCTAATCCCTCCAGCGTGCCGCGCAGTTCGATCGAGTCCAGGACATCTCGCTCGGAGAACGCCTTCACCGTGAAGCCGCCGGAAGGGATCGCTTCCAGAAGCCCTTCCTCCTCCAGCCGAACCAGCGCCATTCGCACGGGGGTGCGAGAGGCGCCGGTCGTCTCTACCGCCTGCAATTCGGAAATCCGTTCACCAGGCCGCAAATCGCCCGACAGGATCAGATCGCGCAGGCAGAGCTGCGCGCGCACGGTCTGTGAGACGGAGCGATCACTGTCTCGCTCGGCCATGCCCTACTCCGCAGCCTGCCGATGTTGCGGCGGACTCTCTGCCTCGATCATGCGATCAATCAGGCGGCGCGCCCACATCGCTCCTGCATCGATATTGAGGTTGTAGAAGATCCGATCGGGGTTTTCGTCGATCGCGCGCTGCTGCGCCTCGAGAATGAGCTCGTCCTCGCGGAAGATGCTGGAAACGCCTTCGCGGAGTTCGGTGGTCAGACGCTGTTCGCCCAACCGATAATTGCGCACGAATGCCCAGAAATAGTGGCAGCTCGTATCCGTCTCAGGTGTGATGGTGTTGAGAACAATCCCGTTGACGCCGGCCGAGCGATCGCCTTCGGGCGCGCCGGTGCCGGCCGGCGCGACACCGACGTCGATATTGATGGTGCACGGCGCCGCGAAACGAATGATTTGCCAGCGGTCCACCGGGCCCGCCTTTTGCAGTTGCTTCGCCCAGAATGGCGGCGGAGCAATCCCCTTCATCCAGCGTGTCACGGTGGCGGTCATCTCGCCATGAGTGACGTCGAACGGCGCTTCAGCGATGGCGGCATTGCCGATGCTGGCGCCGTGCACGAAGGTTTCGTGCGTCAGGTCCATAAGATTGTCTACGACCAAACGGTAGTCGCATTTGAGGTGAAGGGTCTTGCCGTCGCCAGCCCAAGCGGGATCGTCGTTCCAGTGCATGTCGGGCACCAGCGCTGGGTCAGCCAGCGCCGGATCGCCCATCCACAGCCAGATGAAGCGATGGCGCTCGACGACAGGATAGGCACGCACGCAGGCGGAAGGGTTGATCGTCTCTTGCGAGGGCATGAAGGTGCAGCGGCCCTGCGCGTTGAACTTCAGCCCATGATAGCCGCAGACGACAGTGTCGCCCTCAAGCCGACCTTTTGAGAGCGGCACCAGTCGATGCCAACAAGCATCCTCCAGCGCGGCCACCTCCCCGTTGCTGCGGCGGTACATCACGATGTGCTTGCCGCAAATCGTGCGCGGCAATAGCGCCTGTTTCACGTCGGCGTCCCAAGCGGCGGCGTACCAAGCATTCATCGGAAAACAGTGACCCATTCGCTCGCTCCTTCCTTACTCTCCGTGGATACTCACAGTATACATTGGCGAAAGTGTGCAGCGAGCATGAGGATAATGTGCCTTGAAATTGATAATTTTAGCGGTCATATTGATAGTTCGGATGAAGAAGCTGTATACATAGATCCGGAAGATGCAATCGAGCGTATTCAGGAAGCGGGAAGCTGGCCCACCCCTTTTGCGATCTTTGCTCTCGCGAAGACGCGCAAACCGCTCGTCGAGCCGCTAGCCGGTAAACAACGCCACCCGGGCGCTGGGTCCTTTGCGGGCCGGGGACTGGCTCGCAGTTCAGCTCGCCGACCGTCGTTTTGATCACGTAGAGCGTGGCGATCTGTTCGAGCGCTTCGATTGCGATCGGCGCATTTCCGAACGCACCGCGCGCTCCGCCTACCGGCCACCTCACCTGTGACTGTGACCTACTCTTTGCCTTCCGGTCACTTACGATTAGGCCTGCGGATTCTTATCTTTGAGGTTGAATCGCTTCACTTGCGTTACAGCCCGCGCGTACGGGTTTCGCGTCGCATCGAGCTCATCTCGCGCCAGATGTCATCGTCTGCGCGCCGCGGTCAGCGACCTTCCTGGCCCGCGTA
Source organism: Bradyrhizobium sp. UFLA01-814 (assembly GCF_046718885.1). Classification (NCBI taxonomy): domain Bacteria; kingdom Pseudomonadati; phylum Pseudomonadota; class Alphaproteobacteria; order Hyphomicrobiales; family Nitrobacteraceae; genus Bradyrhizobium; species Bradyrhizobium sp. UFLA01-814. The sequence goes on from NZ_JAQOSR010000003.1 coordinate 75,089, forward strand.
AGGGCGCAGTATTGGGAGCGTCTTGGCTGGTAGCACCGTCCCTTTGCCGGGATCCGACGTCGACGTCTTGGCGCCGAGATCGGCCCAGGCTTTCAGATCATCCTGCGCGTAGACAACACGACCACCGATCTTTCGATACGTGGGCCCTGTGCCGTACGTGCGATGCTTCTCGAGCGTACGGCCGGAAAGGCCAAGATAACGCGCGGCCTCCGGTGTACGCAGGAAGCGCGGGGATAGGCCGCCCATCGTATTAGGCATTTGAAACCTCCAAGGTGACCAGCGCGCTGCGAAAGACGGCGCTAGCGTGCATGCGGTCATCATAGAGAAGCGCGCTCTCGGAGGGGGATAGCGAACATTGAGGAGGCAATTTTCGACATCCCTAAACAGGAAGGGCTATTTGTCTCGGCGCCGCCCACGCCAGAGGGGTCCAAACGGCATGCGAACTTGGAGGCGGCATCAACTGTCGATTTGGCGGAAGACGCTTCCGCGGCCTGGTGTTCGAATTACCAACGAGGATTTGTGAAATCGTGATACCGCGTTGCTGAACCGTGGGTCGGAGATTGCCGGAACCCCGCGCACCGTGTAAACGGTGCCCGCCACCGTTGCCGGCCGCGCCACGCGGCCCGGAAGGCGGCGGGGCCTGTAGCTCAATGGTTAGAGCCGGCCGCTCATAACGGTCTGGTTGCAGGTTCGAGTCCTGCCGGGCCCACCAGCAAGATCAGCGTCTTACCGAGCCTTCATTGCCCGCAGCGCGACGACCGCACCAGAAACCGCACCAGATACGTGCTCTTTTCGTTCGTGAACGTAGCGCGGCGGCGTCGGTCCATGTGCGGGCCGATCGGCTTCTATGCTGCTGCCGCCTGCTCCGATTGCGCGCCCATCCCATAGCAAAGAAAGCCGGCACCTCGGCCGAGGACTTCGGGTCCGACTTCGACTAGCGGCGCACCACCCGACGTAGCGCCCAGAGAGGCGCCCCATCGAGCACGCAGAAGCGACTGACGATCACTTGCTTCCCGTGCGGCAGCATCCCAGGGCCGCTCCGGGTCGTGGCCGATCGAGAGCCATCGAATAATTTTGCTTCCTGTGTGGATCACCCTTAAATAGTGCGATATGCTCTTTCTATTATTGCGATAGTTATTTTACGGAGCCTTTGTATGTCGCGAATCCTAAGGTCCGGCGCGTACAAATCCTTGGTCCTTCCTATGATGTTAAGTCTCGTCGGAAGCTCCCTTGCAGCTTCGGCTCAGAACGTCACCTCGCAAGAGCACGTCACCCTCTGCACAGCCATCGATCTCTGTTATTGCGTCAACACAGCGTACCGGCAGGCAATCGAAGCAAACATAGTTCGCGTACGTCGGTTGCTTCTCGATAACCGGTCGCAGGGGAAAGCGATTGGCTACCTCAGCGTTCCAATATCGGCGGCAGGTGGAGGTTACACCCTACAATGTCAACGTGGCGCACGACACAGCCGCGGACTTGCAGATTCGTCTCGGCGCCCGCGCGGCATGGATCCTGAATCCAGCGGCCGAAGGCAGCAAAGAAATGCAGGGCGCCAGCGGCGCTGACTACATGTACATGTGGACGACAATTTTAGAAGGCCCGAACGGCAACGGCGAGGACTTCGATTTTTTTGACTTCGCTGGACCATCCGATTTCGCAAAATCGTTCAAGCTACCAAACGTCGGAACGCTTGAAGCACTCGACAATTACTTCGATGCAAAAGTGAGGGACGATCCGGACTTCAAGAAGGCTGCCGACGCCGGAGATGTTACGAAAGCTGGATTCAGACGGTACTACGGTCTGCGCGCTGCAGTTTCCTTCAGCCTCGGCTCGCATGACGAATGGAATATTGCCCGAATACTTAATGATCGCCGACGCGGCGTTGCAGATCTCGGTATCCCTAACCAGATCGCGCTGTTCTTCGATGGGCAACCGGTTTTGCCCGGCGGCTATGACACGTCAATCAGTTCGGGGGACGTAGGACGCTACATCAAATAGGCGCAGGCCAACGGCCTATAAGGTTCGACCCAGCTCAACGACGGCAGAGAGGACTCATCATGACAAAGGGCGTTGTCGCAATTGCGTGTGCGCTATATCTGCTGTTTGCGAACGATGCACTCGCGTGGAATGCCAACGGCCACCAAATTGTAGGCGCCATCGCCGACGAAATGCTGCATGCGAATGCCAAACAGCAGGTTGCGGCGAATTTAGGCGTCGACCTACGAACGGCCGGCCCCTGGCTCGATTGCGTCAAGAGCGTACATCACTTCGCGGACGGCACATTCCACTATGTGGTCGAGCCTGCCTATGAGGAATCTTGCAAGCCCTTCGCTTCGGCGCATCCCGTCATGCAACAATATGTGAAGCGAAACTTTGTTCAGTGTAGCTATCTCACGAAAAGAACCGACGACGACAAGAAGGACTACCTAGAAGAAATGGGGTGCCATAACACCTATCACTTTGACGACGTCGCTATCCAACGCGATCACTTTGACCGAAATTTTCGAGGGACCAACGACCACGATATCGTTGCCGCCATCACCGCCGCGATAGACGTCTTGCTGGACAGACCGTCACCGCCGCCATTCAAGATTGCAGACAAACGCGAAGCACTGTTCATGTTGGCGCACTTGGTCGGCGATCTCCACCAACCGCTCCATGTTGGAGCCGTCTACCTGGACAAGAATGGCGGTCAGGTCGATCCCGACGCGACGTACGGGATCGATCCGGCTACCGACACGATCGGCGGCAACATAATCCAGGACAACGGAAAGAACTTTCATGGAGATTGGGACGCCCCGCCGACCGGTCTCAAGGTCGAGCAAGCCCTCGACCTGCTTCCGCAAGCCAAGGCAGTCCCCCCTGACAATAGCCGCATTGAAGAATGGCCCGTCGCCTGGGCTACCGATACAATCAAGGTCGCGCCGCAGGCCTTCGCGGGTGCGGTCTTCGCAAGACCCCCCGGCCAAGACGCGTGGTCAGTCACATTTCCCGATCATGCGGCTTACGTGCAAAGCCGAGACATCATCAAGCGTCAGCAACTAGCCAAAGCTGGCGCACGGCTGGCAAATCTGTTGAATCAGATCTGGCCATAGCGAAGCGAGACAGGGCTCCTTACAATTCAAGGATGTAGTCTGATCGGTCAAAGGCAATCGATGAGCTGTGAAAGCCTATGGGTCAGTTGTCTCCTCCGCATGGCTTCTCCAACTCGTGCCTCACGGAGTACCTTGGTGTCGGATGATCCCGAGCGCCTTTTCGGCAAACTCCTCTTCGTCAACCTGTATGCTGATCTTCCGGTGGGGGCTTGTCCGCGACGAGCATGCAAACCGTTCCTGCAACGCCGATGAATCAGGTGATCCGCCCGACTTGCGATGCAGTCGAGATAGTCGTCGTCCCGCGGAAGCGTATCGCCGCCTTAAGGGCGGTGATATCTGTCATAGGTTGCTCTATTGCGGGCTGCGGTGGTAGGAAGGCGCATGTTCCGCGCCCTGTTACTGATTGCGGTGCTATCGGCATCAGCCGCGAGCGCTCACGATCACCTAGAAGCCAGACTGTTCGTCATCCGGAGCCAGCTCGCGCAGGCTGGCCCATCGCCCGTTATTTTCGGAGGCGATAGCATCGTCGAATCTGCGCTGTTGCCAGCTGAAGTCTGCGGACATCGGGTGGTGAACGCAGGTATCGGAGGTGCCAAGACCTATGACTATGCGCTCGCGGTTCGACGCCTCGATTTCAAGGCTAAAGCTTTCGTTATCGGCATCGGCACCAATGACTCGATGCCGGCAAACGTTGCTGAATTCCCCGATCGCTATCGCTTCCTCTCGAAAGCTCTGAGCGCACGATCGGAACTCGTTCTATTTGCCGACATTCCTCCGCTTGAATCAGGCGTGAATGCAGAACAGTTCGATCCGAAATCGTCCGACGAGATAAGCACGATGATCAGAAGCTACGCTGGACGCCAATTTGTCGATATCCGATCGGCCCTCATTGCGATCAACAAGAAGACAGTCGATGGAGTACACCTCGCTCCGGAGGCGCAAGCTATTTGGCTCAATACCATCCTAACTCGGCTCAAGTCGGCCCTTGGATGCTAGCGAGCCGCTTGGGTTGCGGCGCAATATCGCTTCTAGATATTGTCTGCTGTGGGTCAGAATGATAGATGCAACACATGCACATTGACACAAAGCGTTTTCCGCGAGACCCGCGCATTCTTCCGTACTGGAGGGTTGTCCTGAAATCGACGTGGCTTTTCCTCAAGGCCGATCTCAGGCAATGGTTCAAGCGAACCTAGATTTCCTCGCAAAGACCCTACTGGGGCGCCCCACCTGCGTGCTTGCGCGAGGCGCCAAGCTCGGCTGGAAGGCTCGGATACTCAATGCGCGGCAAAGCAGCGAGCATATCAGAATAGGCCCGAATACCTTTGTGGCCGGCGAGCTGTTCGTTTTCGCCCACGGTGGCGACATCGAGATCGGTAGGGATTGCTTCATCGATGCGGGCACTCGGATATGGTCGGGCGGGTCAATCAAGATCGGCAACAATGTCGTGATTGGGCCTGACGTAAACGTCTTCGACAATCATACGCATCCGCTCCGCGCTGCGGCGCGCCACGCCCAGATCAGAAGCATCTTCACTATCGGGCATCCCAAGCAAATCGAGCTCGCTGAGCGACCTGTCGTAATAGGTGACGGTGCTCAGATCGGGGCCGGAGCGATCATTCTCCGCGGGGTCGAGATTGGAAGCAACGTCATCATTGAGCCCGGCAGCGTGGTCAGCAAAAGCGTTCTCGAATAGCCGCCAAATCTTATCGGCGGCTCACTCGCGCCAACGGCTACCTGCTCCAGCTTCTCGATGAGCGGCTTGTGATCCGCAGCGGGTTCGAACCCGCAGTAACGACACCATTCAATTGAGCTGCGCCTTATCAAGCGGCGCTTCAGAAGCTCCTTCGCCGCTTCCTGCGGCGATGTTCGCAAGTTCATCGTCGGTTACTTCGGATGCATTCTTGACGCCGATCTGGTTGGAGTGCTCGACATCAGCTGGCCGGGCATGGACATAAGGCGCAGCCGCCTTAGCGGCCTCGAACAGATCCGCCCGCGGAATATCCTCGCAACGCACGATCGCAAGCATGAAATCGAGCGGGCTGGTCCCGCTGGCTAGCACTTTCTCGCGCGCCGCCTTATTTAGCTGTGTCGCCGCGCCCGGCTTTCGGCCCGCACGCTTCCGTGCTCTGCCACGTTCCATGTTTGAGAACTTTGAATGTTTGGTTTCAATTCAGCCGAGAAGAATGTATCTCGACATGATACAAAACCCTTGCAACCCGTATCACGACATGATACATATTAGCTCATGATCAAGAGCTTCAAGGACGAGCTGACCGAAGCGGCCTTCAACGGTAAAGCCAAGAAAGGCTTTCCGGCTGATCTGCTCAAGGTAGTTCGCCGTAAGCTCCAGTACCTGAACGCGGCCGTGAATCTTGACGACCTGTTGGCCCCTCCCGGCAATCGGCTCGAAGCCCTGAAGGGCGACCGTAGGGGCCAACATTCCATCCGCGTGAACGATCAGTTCCGCATCTGCTTTACGTGGACTGAGGAAGGTCCAAAGGAGGTCGAGTTCGTCGACTACCACTAGCCGGAAGATGTCCGCTGGCCAATTGGCTGGTAGGTCCAAGACCAAGGAGGGTCCCACATGGCAAAGAAACTACCCCCGATGCACCCGGGTGAGGTGCTCCGAGAGGAATTTCTTATTCCCCTCGATATTTCAGCCGGTGCGCTCGCGAAGGCCTGCGGCGTGCCGCGCACCAGGATCGAGCGCATCGCGAGCGAGGAGACCTCGATTACCGCGGACACTGCGCTTCGCCTGTCCAAGGCTCTCAAGACTTCTGCCCAGCTCTGGCTGAACCTGCAGAATGCCTATGACGTGGAAATGGCTGAACAGGAACTCGGCGACGATCTCGACAAGATCAAACCGATCGACGTGAAAGCGGCCTGAAACACCCGCCGGCAATTGGACACAAGCCACCCGGCGGGTGAAAGCTGCGAGACCGACCGCAACAATCAGATTCTGATTTGCGCGCGCTTGAGAGTTGCTTAAAGAACTCTCTTCCAACTGCATGGGCATGCATAGTTCCGCAGAGCGATGACCTTCACATCTTGGCCGTTTGCAATCTTCGTTGGCGTGGTCTTCGCCATCTATTACCTGCCCTTCCTGAGGCGAGCACAAGTCTACGTCCTCATCGCCGCAAGCATCTTCTTCTATGGATATGGGCAGCCGGAATTGCTGCCCTTGCTTGTGGTTGCCGTCGTCGGAACCTGGCTGTTTCTGGTGTTGTCCTTTAAACACCGCGGATGGGCGGCCGCCGGGATCATCTTCAATCTCGGTCTCCTCGCCTTCTTTAAATACAAGTTCCTGTTCGTTGCGCTGCCAATCGCGACAGGCCACGCTCTCGGCGACTTCCTTCTCAATCTTCCACTGCCGATCGGCATTTCGTTCTTCGTCTTCCACAACATCAGCCTCTTGGTTGACCTGCCGAAGCTCGGGCGACCGGCAACAGTGTGGGAGATATTCCTTTATGTGATCTTTTTCCCGCAGCTGGTCTCTGGCCCAATCACGCAAGCCCGGAACTTCTTCCCGCAGATCGAGCCCAAGGAGCTATCGAAGGTTCCATTCGCCGAGGCCACTCGCTGGCTCGTACTCGGATATTTCTTCAAGCTCTACTGCGCCAACAATCTAAACGAGATGACGTCCTATATGGCTCACCCTCTCTTCGAGACGGTGAAGATGGGCGATAAATGGCTCCTGCTCTTCCTGTATAGCTTCCAGATTTATGCCGACTTCTTCGGCTATTCCTCGATTGCGCTCGGGCTTGCATTGCTATTCGGGTATCGCTTGCCTGAGAATTTCAACAGGCCGTACATCTCGCGGTCGATCGCCGAATTTTGGCGCCGCTGGCACATCTCGCTTTCAAGCTGGCTCCGCAACTACCTCTACATCCCACTGGGCGGCAGCCTGCACGGGCCGGCGCGCACCTACTTCAACCTGATCGCGGTTATGGGCCTGGGCGGCTTGTGGCATGGAGCAGCCTTGAGTTACCTGGTTTGGGGCTTGATGCACGGCGTCCTGTTGGCGATCGAACGCCCGTTCGTCGATAGGTTGGACGGACTGAAGTCGCCAGCTATCCAGGTATTCCGGGCCGCGGTGGTCTTCCTCGCCGTCTCAATGCTCTGGATATTCTTCAAGCTGCCCGACTTCAGCCACGCAGCTAGCTACTTCGCAGGGCTCTTCTCAGCGAGCGATATAGAGCATCCGCCGAAGATCTACCGGAGCCTGGCGCTCGCCTATTCGCTTCCGGTCATTCTTCAGCACTTCATTTTGCCGCGGCAACCGCAACGCGCCTGGGTTCGCGCCATTGAGCCGTTTGTGTATGGCGCGCTGGCTGCCCTCGCCTACGCGGAGGCCGGCCCAGAGTCGGCCTTCATCTACTTCCAGTTCTAGGATGCGAATAATGGTCTGGATGCTGAAATTCGCAATCACGGCGATCGCTGCGATAGGGATTCTGAAACTCGCCGGCGGCCATGAAATTCCTCCGCTCACTACGACAACTGACGGCCTCAACCATGCGATAGCCGCCCGATATCTGAACCATCCCTCTCATCAGGCAGTCATCGTAGGGACCTCGCTTTCAGGCAGGATGTTGGATGACTATTTCGCGCCCGCGAACATCGAGAACCTAGCGCTCTCCGGCGAGTCGGCTGTGACTGGGTTAAAGCTCGTAGCTGAAGCGGCGCCGGCGCCAAAGCTCGTCCTGATCGAGGCCAACATTTTGGGGCGCCCCGTCAATCAAGACCTAATCGATAGGGCAACTCAGACATCCGTGCTTCGGCCGATACGTACCGCTGCCCAGTATTACGAAAATCGTAGGCACCCGAAGAGCAAAGAGGACGTTCGAGCAGAAGTTGATCGTTTGATCGCGAGTTCTCCGTCCAACGCGCCGGATGTCGAGCTCGCCAAGCAGCTTTTCGTAGAAGCGCAAGCCGCTCCACAGCAGGAAGCGGCCCAGAATACGATCGCTGAGATCCGGAAGTTCAAGGCCATTTTGGTGTCGAAGGGAGCGACCGTCCTGCTCTTTCATATGCCAAGGTCGCCAGATTATGAAGGCACTCCCCTTGCCGCCAAAAGCACCAAGCTAGCCTCAGACGCATTTCCAAGCGCGTCGGACTGGCTGGATATCGCTGTCGATCGATCTGAGCTGCGCTGGACCGATGGCATGCACTTGGACCCTAGATCGGCTGCGTTGGTTGCTCGCCTCATCGGGCATTCGGCCGATAAATTTATGGCTTCCAAGACCGGCTCATAGCAGCGGCGGTGCGCCAAGCGTGACGGTAGGATACGTTGCCGTTGCGGGCCTCGATACGCTTGGCCGCCTCTTCGAGCGCCTGTCGCACGATCTCATCCCGATCTATCAAGCTTCGCGGCACCGGAACAATCGCTGGCATCGGCTCGATCTTTACCGGCCTTATGCGGCCCTCGCATTGCTCTCGCGCGCGGATGCCCATTCCCGTGAGTAAGGCACTCCAGCTTTCCATGCTTGCGACCGCGAACGGTGGTGATCGAGCGTTGTTGCAGCAAAGAACTTCCTGAGCCGGATACTTGCCCAGTGTGAAGCCCATGGCGACGACATATCGCCGCTCTGGGTTTATGGTGCGCTCGGAGGGCGTTCGCATTTGCTGCGGCCGCAGTAGCTTATCTGGATGACGAATGAGTAAGGGGCATTTCCTGCTCAAAGACCCTTAATCAGTGCCCGCGGCGAGAGGCTGCGGCACGTGGCCTGTGCCGGGCCGAACGCGAAAGTCGTAGGTCATCCTATACCAGGGGCCGGATGCTTTCCTTCCGTCCGGCATGACCGCACCATCATTCCGCTCGGCCTTGCAGACCAACTCTTCCTTGACCCCAAACACGACGTCCGAATCCAGGTAGTCATCGCCTTCGAGAAAAACGTGCGTCACCAGGGGCTCGAAGCCCTCTGCGTTCACCAGGAAATGGACGTGGGCGGGCCGCATGGCGTGGCGGCTTGACGCGCGAATCAGCTCGCCGACCGGCCCATCGGTCGGAATCGGATAGCTGCATGGCAGGATGGTACGGAACGCAAGCCGGCCGCCTGCATCGGTTCGGAAACGCGCCCGCAACGAACCGTTCCCCGTGGCATGCGACGGCTTCTGCGTGTCGTAAAATCCCTCATCGTCTGCATGCCAGATATCGGCGATCGCGTTCGCGACCGGCGCTCCATCGGGAGCGGTCACGCGCGCACACACAAACATCGGCTTACCGCTTAGTCCGGTAGATATGTCGCTACCATTCGGTACTTCCTTGTGCTCGCCGACATAGAATGGTCCAAGGACCGTGGTTCCGGTGGCCCCCTCCCTTTCCCTGTGATTGATGGCATCGACCAGCATCGACACCCCGAGCACGTCTGACAGCAGAATGAACTCCTGACGAGTCGGGGTGCATTTCTGACCAGTCCGCGTCAGGAAGTCGATTGCCGAGCTCCACTCCTCGAACGTCAGGTCGGTCCTTCGTACGAAATCGTGAAGCGTGATCACGAGCTCGACCATTAAGAACCTTTGCCTCTCGTTCGGTGTCTGCGAAAAGCTCTCGACGACCCGCTTGGTCAGGAGGCGATCATCAAACTGAGGCATGGAGGGAGTCCCGGAGAGGTTCATTGCAATATCGCCAGACGGATTTCCCGTCTCACGCTTTGGATCGCGAGCAGCAAGCCCCGGGACGGCGAACCGTCCCGGGGCGCAGGCGTCAGTTGAGGGCAGCCGCTGCCGGCTTCTTGTCGACTTCGCCGCCGATGTAGCCGTCATGCACGTCCTGGGCCTTGGCGTAATCGGGCTGGAACCGGACGCTGGCGTAGTGCGAAGCCTTTTCCGCCTCCTGTGCGCGCTTGCCCAGTTCCGCGGTGTCGCCGAAGCCGAGCACCTGGCGCGCCAGCTCGGTGAGCGGGCCATCAACCTGATACTCGGTGCGCTGCATCGTCAGCAGGTTGATGAGGTACAACGGCGTCCCGTTGAACTTCTCGAACATCTCGTGCCGGCTGCCCCACTCGGTGAGGAAGCGCTCGCTGATCTGACGGAAGATCTTGATCCGGTCGTGAGCGCTGATTTCGGCGCCGCGCAGCGCTTCCGCCAGCTTCGGTCCGATATAGGGATCGTCCAGCTCGCGCTTTGAGGGTTGAATGACCACGCCGCGGCCGCAGAAATCGATCAGCGTGTTGACCATCTTGTGCTGGTGCTCGAGATAGTAGGCACGGCCGAAGTCGATGTAGATATTGTTGGGCTTGTAGAGCCCGCCGGGCGTCGCAAAGCCAGTTTCCTCGGCGGCGATCATGAAGGCGCGGCAGGTCTCGCGGAAGCGGATCAATTCCGCAAGCTGTGCCTGGACGACTGGATTCGACGTTGTTCCCAACGATTGCGTGAGCAGCAGCGCAAGCCCGACCATCAGCTCGGCGTGGACGCAATGGCGAATCTGGGTCTCCAGATGCACCCAGTCGAATTGCCGCTGCGGATACCACTTAGCATGATCGGGATTACCGATATGCTGCACCTGATTCCACGGGATCAGCACGTCGTCGAAATACACCATCGCGTCGAGCTCGTCGCCGATGGTAGCCAGCGGCCGGTCATAGGGATCGGCGTCGGGCTCGGCATTCGACTTTCGCGCGACCACCGAGACGCCCTTGGTTGCGATCGGCACCAGGGCGTAGACGGTCTGCTCGGGCGTCTGTCCGGGACGCCAGAGATTGCCGATCAGAAGATGGTTCACGAACGGCACCGACGTACCGATCGCTTTCCAGCCGCGTACGAGAATGCCATCGTCCCGTTCCTCGACTATCTTCAGCATCGGGGTCTCGGCCATCGCGTTGTCGCGTCCGCGATCGAACTGCACGTCGAGGAACATCGGGGAGATCGCGAGGTCCTTCGACGTCACCTCTTCCCACTGGTGCTGGATGTTCTTGGAGAGATCGCGCTTGCCGTTCTTGAAGCGCGAGTTCTCCGCCCATGGCTTCTGGTCGTCGACCTGGGTGAACATGACGACGTTCATGCCGGCCGGCGGCCGCGTGAAGATTCCGCCCTTGAAATGCCGGCAAAGGAAGTCGCAATATTTCCGGCGCCGCACCACGTCTTCCTTGGATCGCGGCAAAAACCAGTGCATCGACTGGCGCTTGCCATTGGCATCGACGAAGGTCGCGATGTCCTGATTCTTCGGATCGAGATGAAGGTCGTAGTACTCGGCGACCGCGTGCGCGTAGCCCTTTGTTGCCGGATGAGTCGTGACGTCTTCGATCAACTCGCCCCCGACGTAGACCTTTCGACCATCACGCAGGGACTCAAGATACTCTTTGCCGGACCTCATGCTCTAATCTCCAGTTTTAGGGGGTGAGTTGCCTCTGGAACGTGGCTGCATCCCAGTAGTCTCTGCTGCAAAGGATCAGGCCCTCCTTGGTACGAAGGACGAGAACGCCTTGGAGCGACACTTTCTGACCGCACGGCTGGATTGGGCCCATCTGCCCACTCAGGGTTGCGGTCATGAGATAGGTGATCGCGACCAATCCGGTCGGATCGACGATCTGGGCTTGCGCGGACCAATGCGCATCAGGAAACCAGCCGAAGAATTTGCTCAGCCCGTTTGCGATCTCGACGGGACCGCGCTTGGGCTTGCCCTGCGCGATGTCCTCGTGGGTCGCATCGGACGCGTACAGCTTGGCAACTGCATCCGGGTTGTGATTGTTGTAGGCTTGGTAGAGAAGCTCGGGCAGCCCGATCAGCGTCATCGTCATGCCCTTTCGACAGTAGCAAAGTCGTCGATCCCGACGCCGCGCAGATATTTTCCTTCGCCGTAGAGCAGCGGCCGACGCGACATTGGCGCGAGGATCGACTCGATGATGGCGATGACGACGTTGTGGCTCCCGACCGGGCGGACTTCCGCGACCTTGCAATCGAAGCTGACGGTGGAATCGCGCAGGATCGGCATCACGACCCGACTGGGGAGCAATGCGGCCGGGACGACGTGATCGTCGACATACTTGTCCGAGCCGGCGGCGGAGCAGAGCTGAGATACGTGAAGCTGCGCCTGACTCAGCAGGTTCACGGCGAAGCGACCGTCGCGCAAAATGTCAGACGCCGTCACCGTGCGGCTGTTGACGCAGACCAGAAGGGTCGGCGGATCCATGCAGACCGGAGTGAATGCACTCACGGTCATCCCCCACGGCCGTCCCGCATGGCGCGTGGCGATGACGGTGACGCCGCCGACCATGCGCCGCATCGCTGTTCTGAACACGTCGGCGTCGGAGCCGCCTTCCAGCTCCCACGAAGCCTGTCCGGCTTCGTTGCTATGTTCGTTGCGCAGCGCACATCGTCCTTCACGCTCGGCCATGTATCCTCCCGTCGTCGGGCATCCCGCACCTGCGTCACGCTTGCGACTTGCTCGCTCTTGTTTGCGTGCCGCGACCAATTGCGGCGCGTTGCCTCGACCATCGAACGGTAGGCGCAGGGCAGCGGGAACGTCCAATCGATATTTGAGATTCGAACTATTGGCCGCGTCGATGCGGCCTGCTGCTGCAGCGCGCCCTCTGGCGAAGTGCCGCGTCTTGCGCAACATTGTCGCCTATGACTGTTGATGGTATTGACTTGCTGAGACCGAGTTCTGTTGCATTGCAGAATCCTGGCTTGCTCAATCGCTGATCGATCGCTGACTCCGCAAGAGAGCACGATTTGAGTGGCACGATTTGCTCCATTAATGGGAGCCTGTTTTGAACCTTCGGAACGTTGATCTGAACCTGCTGGTTGTGCTCGATGCGCTGCTGAACGAACGCAACGTCAGCCGCGCCGGCGAGCGTATCGGCCTGAGCCAGTCCGCGGTGAGCGCTGCACTGGCCCGCCTGCGGGACATGTTTCACGACCCGCTGCTGGTTCGCGTCGGCCGAGATCTCGCACTGACGCGCAACGCTGAGGAATTGATCATCCCGCTTCGCGAGACGCTCGACCACATCGAAACGAGACTTCTGCAAAAGCGAGGCTTCGATCCGAGCGCGGATGTACGGACGTTTTCCATCAGTGCGTCCGATTATGCGGCGCTGGTTCTTCTCGCCCCGTTTGTCCGCGCGGTCGCGGCCGAAGCGCCGAATGTAACGGTTCACCTGCTGCCTCGATCGCGAGATCCCGCCCGACTCCTTCAGGCGAATCAGGCCGACCTTGTCATCGAGCCGAGCGAGCTGTTCGGCGACAGTGAGTATCCGTCTTCCCCGCTGATGAGCGATCGCTGGCTTTGCGCATTGGACGCCAACAATCTGGCGGTGCGGCATGGCAAGATCACGCAGGAGCAATTTTTGCGGCTGCCGCATCTAGTCTACGGCATCGGACGCGATCGGCAGCTCAACCTGGCGGACCAGTATTTGGCGCAGATCGGCATCCAGCGGCAGATCGACGTGACGGTTGAAAGCTTTCTGCTGGCGCCCTTTCTGATTCAGGGCACCCACCTCGTCAGTCATGTCCTCGAACGCGCCGCCAAGCGCCTGATTCCGACGAGCAACATCCAGCTGGTGGAATCACCCTTTGACGTGCCCGATATCCACGAGGCGATGTACTGGCATCCGCGCCACACCACCGATCCCGGACATCGGTGGCTGCGCGAGCGCCTCAAGGCAATCGCCAAGGACCTGGATTCGACCAAATAGCGGGACGGGGATACCCGGCGAGCTTCAAGGACTCGGCTACGATCCGGCGACCGGCTATGTTGCTACTGATTTGCTACAGGATCGCAGCAACAATCATCGCGGGCCAGTAAATCAATGATCCAACGGCTGCTTCTGGTAGCGGCGGAGCGCTACCGGGCTTTCCCCACACCCAGAGAGCCTACGGTACCTGCAATCTTCCGCGTGAAGCCACCCCTCGGCCCATTGCTAACCAGGCTAAGCTGATGAGGGGTGCACAAACGCCAAGAGCGCAATTTGCGCCAACAGTGTCGTATTGTGTCGAAGACAAGGACCCCTTGGGCCACTGCTTCCCCCAACCGCAACCTGACAAAGCCGCTGATTAAGAGTCAGCTACCGGTTGAGAACAATCAATGACTTACCGGTCGCACCAGCGGATTCATCGGGCAGAAAGTGGGCATTCGTCGCACGATCATAATGCTTCGTTTGCACCGCCTGTTAGTGCCTCAGCCAAGGGTGGAGGCTGCCCGGCTGGATAGCTAGTTTGGGAGCTGCGCCTTACTTGAGATAATCTGTCGGAGGTTCGAGTCAGTGGTGGCACAAACCCGCCGAACTCAAAGGCCCGGCATCGCCGCCGAGCCTTTATCGTTGAGCTCTGAATATTCGGAGTTAGAAGTCCATACCGCCCATGCCACCCATCCCGCCCGCACTCGGAGGCATGCCGCCGCCACCCGCGTTCTTCTTTGGCACTTCGGCCACCATGGCTTCGGTGGTGATCAGAAGAGCCGCCACCGAGGACGCGTTCTGGATCGCCACCCGAACCACCTTGGTGGGATCGATGATGCCCTTCGAGATCAGGTTGCCGTACTCGCCGGTCTGCGAGTCGAAGCCGTAGGAGTATTGGTCCTTTTCGAGGATCTTGCCGATGATAACGGAACCGTCCTCACCGGCGTTAATCGCGATCTGGCGGGCCGGGTAGGACAACGCCTTGCGTACAATCTCGACGCCGGTCCTCTGGTCGTCGTTTTTGGTGCGAATGCCCTTGAGGTGCTCGGAGGCGCGCAGCAGCGCGACACCGCCGCCTGGTACGATACCTTCCTCGACCGCCGCACGGGTCGCATGCATCGCGTCATCCACGCGATCTTTGCGCTCCCTCACCTCGACTTCGGTCGCGCCGCCGACGCGGATCACCGCGACGCCGCCCGCGAGCTTGGCGAGTCGCTCCTGCAGCTTCTCACGGTCGTAGTCCGAGGTGGTCTCCTCGATCTGCGCCTTGATCTGGGCGACGCGGGCGTCGATGTCGGATTTCTTACCGGCGCCGCTGACGAGCGTGGTGTTCTCCTTGTCGATCATGACCTTTTTGGCGCGACCGAGCATCTGGAGCGTGACGTTCTCGAGCTTGATGCCGAGGTCTTCCGAGATCGCCTGGCCGCCGGTCAGGATCGCGATGTCCTGGAGCATGGCCTTACGGCGATCGCCGAAGCCCGGAGCCTTGACGGCCGCGACCTTCAGGCCACCGCGCAGACGGTTCACCACAAGCGTGGCCAAAGCCTCGCCTTCGACGTCTTCGGCGATAATAACCAGCGACTTGCCGCTCTGCACCACGGCTTCCAACAAGGGAAGCAATTCATTCAACTGAGATAACTTCTTCTCGTTGATCAGGACGTAGGCATCTTCCATTTCAACGCGCATCTTCTCGGCGTTCGTGACGAAGTAGGGCGAGATGTAGCCGCGATCGAACTGCATACCTTCGACGACTTCGAGTTCGGTCTCCAGCGACTTGGCTTCCTCAACCGTGATGACGCCCTCGTTGCCGACCTTCTTCATGGCGTCGGAGATGAATTTGCCGATCTCGGCATCGCCGTTGGCGGAGATGGTGCCGACCTGGGCGATTTCCTCGTTTGAAGTGACTTTCTTGGAGTTCTTGACGAGGTCGGCGACCACGGCTTCCACTGCGAGATCGATACCGCGTTTCAGATCCATCGGGTTCATGCCGGCGGCAACCGACTTGGCGCCTTCGCGGACGATCGCAGCCGCGAGCACGGTCGCGGTGGTGGTGCCGTCGCCGGCCGCGTCCGCCGATTTGGAGGCGACTTCGCGCACCATCTGCGCGCCCATGTTCTCGAACTTGTCGTCGAGCTCGATCTCCTTGGCGACCGTGACGCCGTCCTTGGTGATGCGGGGAGCGCCGAACGACTTGTCGAGCACGACGTTGCGGCCCTTGGGACCGAGCGTCACCTTCACCGCATTGTGGAGGATGTCGACACCGCGGAGCATGCGGTCGCGTGCATCGACGCCGAATTTGACTTCTTTGGCTGACATAATGATCTCCTTTTCAACTGGTCAGATCGTGACGCCGCGCGACTGGACAGGCTCCTGTGGGATGAGATTTGAATGGCCGGCCTCCTCCTTCGAGGTGCCGGTTGCCTCGGGCCTTACTTAGGATGAGGAAACGGGCTAAAGCGCTTAAGCGGCCTTCTTGGTGGTGGGGATGCGCGTGGGTGAGCGACGAGAACGCCCAAATAGGCCAACGCTTCAGTTCCCCTCTGGAACCCCGAGTTCGCGAAGCACCTCGACTCCCTCCGTTTCATCGACACGGACCGTCTTCGCAAACGTCAACAGGTCACGTGAAAGAGCCCGATCCTCCTTGCGCGCGAACGGTTGTACATCCGGATTGCCTCGGGTGTGGGCTTCAACAGGACCTTGCAGCCCTTCCGTTCGAAATAGGCCTCAGCTTCCGGTGACAGGTGCACGTTGCCATACTGGCCTGAGCCAATGACGATCTGGTTGCATCCCTTCTCGAAAAGGAATCTTGCCTCGTCTTCTGAAAGCACGTGCGAACTACCATAGAGCTTCTTTGACAGCTTCTTTTTCCGCTTCACAACTTCGCCGGAAAGGCGAACGACCACGTCGTGCTCATAGGTTTTTCCGTCGATCGTAATCGTGCCAAATGTGGTGCTGTCAATATTCATCGGGACCTCCTCCCAACTCTCGCTTCAACACGCAGCAGTGAGGCGCTTCGACGCCGGTGCCAGTAGCGTCCAGGAAAGCCTTCCAAACGCTCGGGTTCGGTCATAGAATTCGTCGTGTGGATCACTGGGTAATTCCCAGCTTCTGGCCAACAGCGTGACGGAGAGTTGCGCGACGGTGTCCGGCCGGACCCGCCTGTGGGCACGAGCGCCCGCGGGCGTCCGCTCATTCTACTCCCGATCGGGCGAAGATCGTAAGCCGAACCGTCGACAATTTCGGCCGTTGAGGTCCAACAGGGTTCGTCCGCAAGGTCGCGGCGTGCGGGCCACGAGCGCAAGCTGACAACATGATTGTGCTGTTCACGGATTTCGGATTGCACGGCCCCTATACGGGTCAGGTAAAGGCGGTGCTGCACCAGATGGCGCCGGGCGTTCCCGCTATCGACCTCTTCGCGGATGCGCCCGTGGGCAATCCCAAGGCGTCCGCGTACCTCTTGGCCGTCTATGCCTCGTGGTTTCCGGTGGGAACCGTCTTTCTCTGCATCGTCGATCCCGGCGTCGGCGGGACGCGCCCGGCCATTGTGCTTGAGGCCGACGGCCGGTGGTACGCCGGTCCCGGCAACGGCTTGTTTGAGTTGGTTCAGCGCCGTGCCGCAAAGACGCGCAGTTGGGACATCGACTGGAGGCCTGAGCGGCTCTCTGCCAGCTTTCACGGGCGCGACCTCTTCGCACCTGTCGCAGCTATGCTGGCGCTCGGCGAGCCACCACCCGGCCAGCCGCGGGGGGATGGCGCGGATCGCCGCGCGGACTGGCCGGACGACCTCCGTGAGATCGTCTACGTCGACCATTTTGGCAATGCCATGACTGGGTTGAGGGCGGCCATCCTCGCGCCCACCGCCAGGATTGCCGCCGCAGGTCGGCTACTGGAGCGCGAGAGGACCTTCAGTGATCGGCCGCCAGGCGCAGCCTTTTGGTATGAGAATTCGAACGGGCTCGCCGAAATAGCGGTCAACCAAGGGCGCGCGGACCGCGATCTCGGTCTCGCGATCGGCATTCCGGTCGAGATTGTCTCTTAAAGGAAGGCGGTCCCCTCACAACTTTGATCTGCAGTGATGCTCATGCCAAGAAAACAGAGTTCGAGAACGGATTGGCTGAAGCCCAAAAAGCGCCGCGCGAAGCCACCTGCGACCGGCAACAGGCGACTGTCCGATCAGACCCGCAAGATTCTCGGGAAGCATTATGCGAGCAAATATCGGGTGCAGTAATCAGGATCGCCTGGAATCCCAGTCCTATGAAAAGGCGGGCGCGGCACTTCGATGGGTGAACTAGGATGTTGTGGAGCCCACGAACCCTCTGGTTTGGCGTACGCGCCATCTTGGCCAGCGCCGTGCTGGTTACGGCTTCCGCTGCGCAGCGAGAGGCCGCCGATCGCCGGCGGATGGTCGATGACATCGACGCAATTCTCGCCTTGTGTTGCACATGCGATGCGGGCTTATTGGCGTGATCAACAACGGGCGGTACGCGGGCGAGCGCGCGGTTGGTTATCTCAGTGTGAAACAGGCAGTCAATGATTTCCGCAAAGTAGGCTATGGCGGCCCGTGTCCGCCCCATGGCCATGGACCTCATCATTATCACTTCCGGCTGATTGCCATCTCGACCGACCTGCTTCAGGCAAAGGCCAACGCGTCCTGCCGCGAGATCGAACGAGAGGCGCGCAAGTCCTCAATCGCGGAGGCGACCCTCGTCGGCTGGTATGAGAGATAGATAGTGACGACGGGAGGCGCTCGCGCCACTTTCCAAGGCTTCAGTTGCATCAGTACAACCTGACCGTTTGCCATCTTTCGATATAGCTAGGCGATTTTCCTGTTCTGCAGCGAGTCATGTGGGTGACGACGGTCACCGCGCCTATTCGACTTGCGGACGTATGTGATGAGCGCCTCGCGATGCCATCGAGACGGAATAAACATCGATTGCGGCCGCAACGTGCATATCTTAGGGGCGGCGGTACGGCCGAGATGGCCGCGCTCCAACCCTCCGATCGGCACCGAGCCTGCTTTGTTTGGCCCCTTGCCGGCGCAGCACTTCTACATACGCCACGCACGCAATCTAGAATTCAGCAATGTTGAGCTTCGAGCCGTCACCGTCGACGTGCGCTGGCTCACCATGCGGATCCGATCTGCTGTCCGCAGTCGCCGACCGAGGCATTGTTTCTTGCCGCTCCCGCGCAGTCTCAGACCTTGTTCGCTCGAAAACTAAAAAGCTTCGGCAACAGTTGCTCCCCTTCAGCAGGAAAAAATTAGCCAGCTCTACGTCAATTTCTGATAGCATCCCAACCTGCGCGACGAAGGTCCGCCTGCACAACAACCAAGAACTCAATAGGAGCAGGACACATGCGCAAGAACAGACAACCGAACAGGTCCTGCAATGAGGTCTGTCAACCTTCCTGACACGGTTCAACCGTGCGGGAAGTCGAGCGGTTGACGCAGCCAAATGGAAGCACGTTCCGGCTTGCGCCGAATTGGGCCTCAGCAGCTTAAGAAGAGCGGAGGGACGATCATGTTAAAGTTGAAGATTAATAGCCAGGAACAGAGCTGGGATGGTGATCCTAATCTTCCCCTGCTTTGGTTTCTGCGTGATGAGGTGGGATTGACTGGAACTAAGTTCGGCTGCGGCCAAGCCCTCTGCGGCGCTTGCACCGTCCTTGTCGACAAGGATGCCGTACGCGCGTGTATCACCTCGGTTTCCGACGTGGTCGGCCGCGAGGTCACGACGATCGAAGGGCTCCACCCGACGGGAGATCATCCGGTTCAGAAGGCTTGGCGCGACCAAAACGTCCCGCAATGCGGCTATTGCCAGGCCGGTCAGATCATGCAGGCAGTTGCGCTGCTGATCCAAAATCCAAAACCGTCTCGCGACCAGATACGGGAAGCGATGGCGGGCAACATCTGCCGATGCGGCACGTATCAGCGCATCGAAAACGCCGTCCATCTCGCATCGACGGGGGTGTGACCATGAATATCCTGACCAATCCCAACAAACTCCGTGGCTTTGAGCGACATATCAAGGTCGGGAAAGTCAAAGTCGAGAACGTTTCGCGTCGCAGTATCCTGAAGGGTCTCGGCATCGCCGGCGGCTTCGTGCTCGCCGCTCCGGTGATGTCAAGCCCCGCTTTTGCGGCGTACAAAACCGGCGCGGACGACATGCCGCACGGTACCGTGGTCGACCCGCGCGTTTTCGTGGCGATCGCACCGGACGGAATAGTTACGATCTTCGCGCACCGCTCCGAGATGGGAACGGGCGTCCGAACCAGCCTGCCCCTGGTCGTCGCCGAAGAGATGGAAGCCGACTGGTCGCGCGTCCGCGTCCAGCAGGCGCATGGCGACGAAGTCAAATATGGCAACCAGGATACCGACGGATCGCGCAGCACGCGGCATTACTTGATGCCGATGCGCGAGATCGGCGCCTCCGCGCGCATGATGCTTGAAGCTGCCGCGGCGAAACGCTGGGGCGTGCCTCCCATCGAGGTGAAGGCCGTCAATCACGAGGTGGTCCACAGTGCGAGCGGACGTCGCATCGGCTTTGGCGAGCTGGCCGCCGACGCAGCGAAGCAGTCGGTGCCGAGCATTGAAAGTCTGAAACTCAAGGACCCTAAGGACTTCCGCTATCTCGGCAAAGGCGAGACCCGCATCGTAGACCTCCGCGATATCACCGTCGGCAAGGCGCAGTACGGCGCCGACGTCCGCCTGCCCGGCATGAAGTATGCCGTTATAGCCCGGCCACCGGTAACCGGTGGGAAGCTCGTGTCCTTCGACGGGGCCGAGGCCATCAAGGTTTCCGGCGTCGAAAAGGTCATGGAGGTCAAAGGATGGCCGTGGCCCTCCAAGTTCCAGCCGCTCGG
Source organism: Bradyrhizobium sp. UFLA01-814 (assembly GCF_046718885.1). Classification (NCBI taxonomy): domain Bacteria; kingdom Pseudomonadati; phylum Pseudomonadota; class Alphaproteobacteria; order Hyphomicrobiales; family Nitrobacteraceae; genus Bradyrhizobium; species Bradyrhizobium sp. UFLA01-814. The sequence goes on from NZ_JAQOSR010000003.1 coordinate 95,658, forward strand.
CGGGGTGGCGGTGATTGCGCGCAACACCAGTGCCGCCATCAAGGGGCGCGACGCGCTGAAGATCGTCTGGGACGACGGACCCAACGCCAAATACGAGTCGGTTGCCTACCGGGCCCAGCTCGAGGAAGCCGCGCGCAAACCGGGGCTGATTGTGCGCAAGGAAGGCGACGTCGACGCCGCCTTAAAGGGCGCCGACAAGGTGATCGTGGGTGAGTACTACCTGCCGCATCTTTCCCATGTCACCATGGAGCCGCCCACCGCGGTCGCAGACGTCAAGGGTGACAAGGTGGAGATCTGGGCGCCCTTGCAAAGCCCGGGAGGAACGCGCGAAGACGTCGCGAAAACGCTTGGCATTCCCGAAGAGAACGTGAGTGTCGACGTCACGCTGCTCGGCGGCGGATTTGGGCGCAAATCGAAGTGCGATTACGCGCTCGAAGCGGCGCTGCTTTCGAAAGAGCTAGGCGCGCCGGTGAAGGTGCAGTGGACGCGGGAAGACGACGTCCGTAACGGCTTCCTCCACACCGTGTCCGCGGAACGCATCGAGGCTGGCCTTGACAAGAACGGCAAGGTGATCGCGTGGCGGCACCGCAGCGTCGCGCCGAGCATCGCCTCGACCTTTAAGGCCGATACGGTGCATGAGGCGGCCTTCGAGCTCGGCATGGGCCTTGTCGACATGCCGTTCGAGATCGCCAATATCCAGTGCGAGAACCCGGAAGCGACCGCGCATACCCGCATCGGCTGGTTCCGTTCGGTGTCGAACATCCCGCACGCCTTCGCGGTCCAGTCCATGGTTGCCGAAATCGCCCATGCCACCAACCGCGATCCAAAGGACATGCTGTTGGAGCTCATTGGCTCTCCACGGCTCGTCAATCTCTCCTCCGTGAAGGACCTCTGGAACTACGGCGAGCCTTACGACAGCTATCCCATCGATACCGCCCGACTTCGCAAGGTGGTTGAACTCGTCGCGGACAAGGGCGGCTGGGGACGAAGTTTGCCCAAAGGACACGGGCTCGGCATTGCGGTACACCGGAGCTTCGTCAGCTATATCGCGACCATGGTCGAGGTATCTGTTGACGAAAAGGGCAAGCTCACGGTGCCCAGGGTCGACACCGCCATCGATTGCGGAACATATGTCAACCCGGAGCGCATCCAGGCTCAGATTGAGGGCGCTGCCATCATGGGCCTGAGCCTTGCCAAACATGGCGAGATCACCCTCAAGGACGGCAAGGTGCAACAGGGCAATTTTGACGATTTCCCTGTGGTCCGCATCGACGAGGCCCCGCTTTTAACCAACGTCCACATTGTGCCTCCGGGCGCCGATACGCCGCCGAGCGGCGTCGGCGAGCCGGGCGTGCCCCCGTTCGCGCCAGCGTTGATCAATGCCATCTTCGCAGCCACCGGCAAGCGCATCCGAGCGCTGCCGATCGGCAAGCAACTGGAGGCATGAGGCGTGGGATGACCCAAAAGAAAGCGGCGGACCGAAAGGTCCGCCGCATTTCCTTGCCGGCAGCTTTTTCCCGGCGTTACTTCTTGACCGCGAAAACCCAGACAACGCCGCCCTGAGGAACGCTGTTCTCCGACCGGCGATGGCCGACACTTAAAAGAAGCAGCGGATCCCGTCGAGCTTCGATAGGGAATTCTCGCCGAAGGGCCAGCACATCGGGCGCGGCATCGCCCAGATGAACCTGTTCATCCTGCTCTCGGCGCTCGGACGGTCTCAATGTGAGGCGCGGATCAGCCCTGCGTGGCACCGACGCGACCCGAAAAGGTCGAAGCAACCGTCACGACGCCGTCCTTGAGCTTCAGCCCGAGCGCCGCAAGCGGACGCGGAGCCGGCCCACCGATCACCTCGGCGGCGTTTCGGGGATCATAGATGGCGCCGTGGCAGGAGCAGACGAACGCGCTGCGCTCATTCGACCACGCGTTCACGGGGCAGCCCTGATGCGTGCAAATCGCCGAATAGGCAACGACGCCGTCTGCGGCGCGAGCCCGCGTCTCATCGCTCAGTGCGGCGGGGTCGAACCTCGCCAGGACCACCAGATTGAGGCGGCTGTCGCTGCGCACCGTGCCGTCCGGAGCCATCGGATAGGCCTGCACTTGCGGGCCGCCGAGCGTAAGGTCCTCGGCCCGCACAACTTGTCCCTTGTTCGGACCGGTCAAAAACGCGAAGCGATCGTCCGGCGCCGGGGGCTTGGCAGCCTCGCCCTCCTCGGCCGTGCGCGCGGGACCGGCCAACATCAGCAGCGGCGCAAGCGCCAGCCCGAGGATCGTTCGACGCTTGTAGCAGCGACGGTGCAGCCAATCATCGCAAGGCATGTGGCTCACTCCTTCCACTATTCGGTTCCATTGACGTTCGCGATCAAGCGCAGCGACACCATTGCCAGCTCGTCGGGGCCATGGATGTAGCCGACCCTGAAGTAGCCATTGATCGGGTGTCTGCCGGGCTTTGTGGCCCGCACGCCGATTGCGAAGTCGAGCCCGCCCTCCTGAATGGTGCCTCGCACCACACGACGCTCGAACGCCACCCCATCGTCAAACGACGAGAGCTCGATCACGCGATTGTTGTAGCCCTGGAGAACACGGTAGCCGTCGCGAATGCGCAACGTGGCGTGCAGCACGGCCGGCTCGCCGACCTTGGCGGACACGTCGGTCACCTCGACCGTGTAGGCTGGCGACTCATCAGCTCGCGCCGGTTCGAACCCCAGCGATGCCGGAGAGGTCGCCAGCGCGGCGACCAGTGTAAAGGCAGAGAAACGGATCAGCATCAGAATTCCCAACGAATGAGGCCTAACCAGTTTGCTCGAAAAGACAACGAAACCCCGCCGGCCGAGAAACCGGCCGCCATTGCTTGCGGCCGGTCGCGAACAAAGTTGGACTCACTTGGAGACGGCGAAGACCCAGACGACGCCGCCCTGCGGCACGTCCTTCTGCCAACCTACCAGCTCGCTCATCAGCCCCTGCTGGAAGGCCGCGTCGACTCCGTAGCCGGACTGCACCGCCACATACTGCACGCCGTTGACCTCGTAGGTCGAAGGCGGCGCCATGATCCCGGAGTTGGTCTTGAAGTGCCAAAGCTGCTCGCCGGTCTTGGCATCGTAGGCGCGGAACTCCCGATCGTTGGTGCCGCCCGTGAAGAGAAGGCCGCCGCCGGTGGTAAGTATCGAGCCCCACATCATTGAGGCCGGATAAAGGTTGCGCCAAATCCGCTTGCCGCTGTCGACGTCGTAGGCCTGGATCTCGCCGTAGAAGCTCGCCTTCGTGTCGACCGAGAAGTGAAGATCCGGGATGGCAACGCCTGTCCACCACTGTCCGGGGACGCGCTCCTCAACCTTGCCTTCCAGGTTGTTGCAGTGGTTCTCGTTGGACGGAATGTAGACCATTCCGGTCTTCGGGTTATAGGCCTCGTACGGCCAGTCCTTGCCGCCCCACAGGCCAGGGCAGAACTGGGCCGCCTTGCCGGTGGCCGGCTTGTGGGCCATGTCGACCTCAGGCCGCCCGGTCTTCGGGTCGATGCTCTTGAAGACGTTCTGCGGCACGTAGGCCTGTGCGTTGATGTAGGAGATCCCGCCGTCCGGATTGCGCTTGAACCAGTACAGGTAGCCGTTGCGTGCCGGCTTCAGCAGGCCCTTGGTGGTGGCGCCGTCCTTCTGGAAGTCCACCAGCATTGGGGGATTCATCTCGTCCCAGTCCCACGACTCGTTCTGATGGTACTGGAAATAGCTCTTGATCTTGCCCGTATCGCCATCGAGCGCGAGCGTGGAGGAGGTGTACAGGTTGTCGCCCGGCCGCTGATCGCCGAACCATGGCGAGGCGTTGCCGGTCCCCCAATAGACCGTGTTGGACTCGACGTCATAGGTGCCGGTCATCCAGGTGGAGGCACCGCCGGTCTTCCAGGTGTCGGGCTTCTGCCAGGTGTCGCTTCCCGGCTCGCCGGGTGCCGGAACCGTGTAGGTCTTCCACACCGGCTTGCCGGACTCGGCGTCGAATGCCTGCACGAAGCCGCGCACGCCGAATTCGCCGCCCGCCACGCCGACCAGAATCTTGCCCTTCACCACCAGGGGCGCCATGGTCATGTAGTAGCCGGTCTTCCAATCCTCGACCTTCGCCTCCCAGGCGATCTTGCCGGTCTTGGCGTCGAGCGCGACCAGCACGGCATCGAGCCCGGCGTGATAAACCTTGTCGCCGTACAGCGCCACGCCACGGTTGGTGTTGTGCAGGGCGCTGAACCCTTCGGGAAGCTTGGGCTTGAAGCGCCAGAGCAGATCGCCCGTGGCCGCATCCAAGGCGATCACCTGGCTGTACGGCGTCGAGACGAACATCACTCCGTTGTTCACGATCGGCGGCGCTTCGTGACCAGAATCCACACCAGTGGAGAAGGTCCACACCGGCACCAGCGCCTTCACGTTGCTGGTGTTGATCTGATCGAGAGAGCTGTAACTCCAACCCTTGTAGTTGCCGCGCGTCATCAGCCAGTTGCCCGGCTCCGGATTTTCCAACCGCGCTGCGGTCACCGGACTGTAATTCCCGCTCGAACCGGCGACGGCAGCGGTTGAAACAAGGGTTGTGAACGCGACAACGGTCGATAAAAGCCATTGCTTTCTGGTCATGACGTCATCTCCCTGTGCCTATCTCTTCACCCACCCCATGGTGGGTGGTGCGATCGTTTGGGGCACGGGAACCGTTGCGACCGCGCCCCTCACCCTGGGTGCTGAGCACCTACCCTTCCAACAAAACGTGGCAGCTACTCTTTCTCGTTTGCTCGCCACCTGTCTCGATTGCTCCAAAACCCCAGCGTTGCCCACGGCCATCGCGTCATAGCTTTGGAGTGCAGAGTCATGAGGGTTTTGCATAATAACCACAAACATCCACTGATCGTTCAGTCGCCTGCCAAACTTATTGTCGCATGCGATGATTCCCCGAGAGCTTGACACGGCGATCCCCTCGCGGCTCCCAGGCACATGCTCCACAGATCAACGATTCCGACCTCAAGCAGATGCTTGCGCTGACGCGCGGCGGTATGCTCTCGGCAATGGGAAGACCGAACATCGTCGTTGGCCGCCCGCCGGAGTTCAGTGGCGGGTCGGAATTTGGGCGCCCGAAGAGATGCCCGTCGGCTCGCTCAAAACGTACATGATGCTGACATTCCTCACGCTCGCTCACGCCCGATGCCTGACCCCGGCCGGATACGAAAGCGCAGCCAAACTCGAGCCTGCCCGCAAAACCATGGAAGGCGTCAAAGCCCAATACTTCATCGCAAATTCCGTTAAGGCCAGGGTAACGCTGACCCCGGAGTTCGTCGTTGCTTCCCCACCAAACTGAGAACGTCCTCCGCATAAAGCGAACGCTCAATCGTCTGGAAAACGATCTGAACCGATCGCCCGAAAGCACGTCGGTGCGCATTGGGCATCACATACACGCCAAACACCACGAGAGCAGGCTGCGGGGTTGGTAAAAGCAGTCACGCCGCAGAAACGCGGCTGTGGGGACGAATATAAGCGCGACTGAACGCGGCGCACGACGCGGGCAATCCGCTGCAGTGCACGAGTCCGTTTGCGGCCCTTCTGAGAAGTGGGGGTCCGACCGAAAGTCCGCTTTGCGCCAAGAGCTGCCCTCCCCGCGTGGTCGCATTTTGACCCACAGCTGTCATGAAAATGCTCACTGGAAAGCGTGCGCGTGCTTAATCACGTCGATATGCCTTGAACGAAAGAAAGGCGCCCAGCCCCAGGAGGACGATGGCTCCTGCAATGATCGCGCCGGTGATCTGACCAATTCCGGCGGCAATCGCGGTGAGTACGGTTGGAAAAAGCATTCGGGCAAGGCCACCCAGGACGAACAGCCAGCCAAGGACGGTCACAAGCACCGGCCATCCGTTCATCCAGCTATTGTGAACGCGCACAATGGCAAGCCCAGCGACGAACAAGAGGATGCCTGACACGAAGATGAGTGCGAGGTCGCGGGAAACCTGTTCCGCCAGTGCGGGGAACGAGCCAATGTTCAGCAGCATGCCGGCAGCGATAGCGACAAGGGTGGGACCGATCAGGCCGGCGATCGTTTTCGAACTGGTCATCTATGCTCCGCTACGGATGCGCCATCGGGCTCATGATAAGCCGGGCTCAGTCCCCTCGAGTTGAGAGAATCGAACGGGCAGAATCTCCTTCATGGTCATTCTGCCGTTGGCGAGCTTCTCGGCCACGATAAGCTGCTGCGTATTGGGCAGGCCGGCCGGTATCACCATTTTCCCACCTGCTTTCAATTGGTGGATCAGCGGAGGAGGAATCAGATCGGGAGCGGCCGTCACGATCACCTTGTCAAAGGGGGCGTGCTCTGACCAACCGTGATAGCCATTGGCAATCTTGAGTTCGACATTGCTGCAGCCCTGCTGTCGGAGTCGTTGTTTCGCCGCTTGGCCAAGCTCTTCGATTATTTCAACGGAGTATACCTTGCGGGCCAGCTGCGCGAGGATAGCGGCCTGATAGCCAAGACCGGTACCGATTTCGAGCACGCTGTCGTCGGCATTGATGTCGAGCAGGTCGGTCATTAAGGCGACGATAAATGGCTGCGAGATCGTCTTTGCGAAGCCGATTGGAAGTGGAATATTGTAATACGCGTAGGGCTGAAGTTCGATTGGCACAAACGCATGCCGCGGCACCTTGCCCATGGCCGTCATGACGCGTTCGTCCAAGGCACTCTTGCCGATTGTGTCGCACAGGCCAAAGGCACTGGCGGCGATGACCGCGAGCATGTGTTTACGCAGGGGCTCAAGATCTTCTGCTCGCATTGGCAACCTTCACGGGCACACGATCGGAAAGCTTGCCCTAACTGATGTTCCAGCCTGCCACGGATCACACAGGCTTTGCGCATGGGCGGTGCGTCCGCGCTCGCCCAGCCGGACTATTACAGCAGCCGGCCACCCGCCACGGCCACTATCGAGGCAATGCGGCGCAGGTTCCTCAAGTGGAACTTTGCCGCCGACCACGTTGCCCACGACACGCTGAAGATATCGCAGGCCGATTGAGGACAAGACACCTTCAAACGGGCGGGAAAGATTGTATAATCTCTACAGCTGCCCATGAAGCGGAACATGCCGAAATCTTGGTTGCGGAACGGGCAGCGACCATGCCGTCGGCAGGCATTTTACCAGCAATCCGGCGCCGCTCCTTTGCTCGCGCGGCCGTCTCATCGCCGAAAATCTGGCGACGTAAAAGCGATCAGATTGGATAAGTATTGCGGTTGAGCAGGACTCGATACCGTCCACATCTGCGCCGAAGGACGGCGGGACGCTCTTTTTGCTGGCATGCTGGTTCATCAAAGGACCCCTGCATGCGCGCGACCACGATGCGGTCGCTGGGGCGATCGCGAAACAGCAATGATTGAAAGTCATCGTGGTGTATGGGTCGATGGCTTGCCTCGCTCGACGGCCCGGTGCTCATCAACGATGAGCGGATACTTGGCCCACCGAAAACGCCCGCACGCGATGTCAGCAATTGGCCCTAACGGACCAAGAGCAACCCCTGCATCAACGTCCGCTTTACAGAAATAAGCCGGATAGGGTCGTACGAAGTCAAAATGCGCCTCGTCCGCTGACGAGAGCACGCTGTGCTCTCCGATGGTCCCGTAGAGCGTTTTGGTCTAGCATGAAGCTGGGACAGCGTTCGAACTCCCGAGTGGACGGCGATCGTGCGGTCCGACTGCGATGCTCCAGCGCGTACAACGGGCAGAGCCGCCTCTCTGCGCGGCGTCGGGTGGCCATGGGCTGTGCTGGCGTGGACCGCGCTGCTGGTGGCGATCGTCGTGTCGTTCAGGCCGACAGTCCCGGTTATCTGGGGCGACACGCCGCCCTTCGTGGAATCTGCGCTTCTTACGCTCGAGACCGGAAGGCCGACCGTGGCGGGTGGGCGCGATCCGGGTTACCCGGCGCTCCTGGCCGTGACGGTCGCGTTCGGAGGTGACCTCAGTACGGTGGTGCGGCTGCAACAGGCGGCGTGGGCCGTCCTGATGTTGGCACTTGCAGCAACTGCCCAGACGGCGACGCGCAATGCCGCTGGGCTCGTGCCGATCATCCTTGTGGCTTTGTATCCGGGCCTGCTGCTGTTCAGGCACGTCCTCACCGCAGACCTTCTCTTTGCGGTGTTCCTCAATCTGGCAGCGGCTGGGTTGCTCGTTGCCAACTGCGCCGGCAGAACGGCGCGGTGCTGCGCGGTCGCAGCCGCCGTCCTGTGTGCAGCAGTCGCGGCGTGCCTCAGGTCGCAGGGAATGCTGGTCCCAATCGCCACCGTCCTGGTGGGTGCTTGCGTCGCCCGGCCAGACACGCCCGCGCGCGTTGCCGTGATCGCCCTGTCCGTGGCGGCGGCGCTGGCCCTCCTCGCCGCCGGTTCCCGGTTCGGGGCTTCCGACTCCGACCAGTCGTCCACTGTGTTCCTCCCCAAGACACTGTTCTGCAATCACCTGAACATCGTGCTTGCAAGCGATGCAGCGCGACGCGAGATAGTGTCGGCGGCCGGCGACCGCGCCGACGCCACGATGGCACGGCTTGCCGCCGACTTTGCCGCGGAGCCGGGTCGCTGGCCCGTGCTCGGGTTCTTCGGCGACGCGTGCCTCTTCGACGCCGCACTGGATCGAGACGTCGCCGACGATACCGGGAATGCTGTCGGCGCGGCCTCAGCCTATCGCAGCATTTTCCTGGCCGCCGTGCGCGACCGGCCGCTGGCCTACGCGGGCAAATTCGTCCATCAGATGGCCTATGGAGCGTCGGTCGCATGGCCGCCGTACGGACTTGAGCCCGCCATACCGGTGTCGACCGACGACGTGCCGCTCGTGTCCGACATCATAACGCGGCACGGCCGGGCGGCTGAGCCCATCGATCTGCAAGGCGGACCGGTTCGGATCGGCCTATTGTCCGATCTCCCTGGCATCTCCGCCTATCTGTTCAAGGCGTTGTCCACCGCCTTCGTTATCGCCGTCTTATTTTGGGCGGTGACCGCCGTGTGGCGTCGGCGACCTGAGTTCTCGGCGCGCGCAGGGATCGTGGTTGTGATGTGGGCGGCTTCGATCGTGACCGCCGCCGGCGCCCACACCCTCGATGTCTGGCGATATTTGGTTCCCGCAGTGCCGATGGTGAGCCTCATGCTGTCCCTTTGCGCCGTCGAACTGGCCGCATGCCTGCGGAGGGACTAGTTGCGCCACTCGCGAGTCTCGTGTGCGCAGAAGATCCGGTCGCATCGCCTGCGCGGGACGAGTCCTGACGGGACGCCGATCGGGACAGATCGGATGACATCTCTCGCCCCGGAGGGCGCAGGGCCAAATAAGCAAGCCGCCGCAACTCGCGGTGGCCACGCACGACGGTGTCGAGAATCATTCCGCTGAACAAGCTAAGGAAGGCGAGTATCATCAGTCCTGTCGAAAGAACCGCGGTGGGCAAACGCGGCACCAAGTCGGTCTCAGCATACGTGACGGCAACAGGCACCGCGATCACGATCGAAACGAACCCGAGCACCGCGCCGGCTGTACCGAAAAAGAACATCGGCTCTTCGATTCGAAACAGCGTCAGGATTGTTGACAAGATGCGCCAACCGTCGCGGAATGTGGAGAGCTTGGACGTCGAACCTTCCGGCCGTACTTTGTAAGCAGTCACGACCTCGGCCACCGGCATGTGCAACTCCAGAGCATGGATGCTCATCTCCGTCTCTACCTCAAAACCTTCCGAGAGAGCTGGGAAGCTTTTTACGAACCGGCGCGAGAATACGCGATAGCCCGACAGGACATCGCTGAACGAGCGACCGAAGATACGCGACAACATTCCAGTGAGGATCGCATTGCCGAGGCGATGGCCTGGCCGATACGCGGTCTTGGCGATCGAACTTCGTACCCCTACCACCATGTCTAGCCGACTTTCGACCAACTCCCGTACCATCGTCGGAGCAGCCGCTGCGTCATAGGTCGCGTCGCCGTCGGCCATCACATAGACGTCGGCATCAATGTCTGCAAACATCCGGCGGACGACGTTGCCCTTTCCTGGCGTCAGTTCGGTTCGAACTATCGCGCCAGCAGCGCGAGCTACATTCACAGTGCTATCAGTCGAATTGTTATCGTAGACATAAATGACAGCGTCAGGCAAAGCCGCACGGAATGCTGTTACCGTGGCGCCGACGGCCGCCTCTTCATTGCGACAAGGAAGGATTACCGCCACACTGTGTTGCTTCATGGCCTGACCATAAGGCCTGCAGTCTGCTCATCCAGTTCGCCCGGATCCAGCCGTATGAGTCATGAGGATTTGTAAATCAACACAAGCATCCGCTGATCGTTCCGTCGCCTGCCAATTCATTGCGGCGTACAATGATCCCCCGAGGGGTTGGCCACGCGATCCTCCCGCGGCTCCCAGGTACATGCTCCGACCCCGAGCAGATGCTCGCGATGTCCGGTCCGCGACGCCGGAACGCACTCTGGGTGCGTTGGAGTGTTCGGGGCCGTCGCACACATACCGAGCTACGAGAACGCGCGCCAGAACCCCTATCAAGCTCTATCGGTACTTCATCCGGTACGACATAGCTGATCGCCCTGTGGTGGACCTGTCCAAAGCAATGCATCGTCCGTAGTTGGCATTCCCAAATGGACGTTCCGCACCATTTGGTGCATACAGTTGGCGTCACCCCTGAGTTGCTCCAATAGCACTTGGTCTCCTGCGGAACTGGCGTATCGAGGCCTACGGTGAACCGGCCGCAGATCGGCTACCTGGCTACTCGGTTCGTGTCAGTCGCCCACTCACGCAGCGCAGCAATTTCGCCGGGACAAGAACTCCAATCCAACTGTCTCCCGCCATATCCGGACTCAGCAGCCTCCGTCATCGTGGGCATGTCTGGTTCATCTTGGCTTCCGGGGATAGAACAGCTCTTCGACAGACGGTTTCGGGTCTTTGATCCGAGAGCGGTCCTTGCGATCGTTCTTCTCTGCTTCGAGCTTCTGCAGGAAGCGGAAACGCGGCGATCGGGTCGCGTGCCCTGATCGGGCGTGCTTGGTCATGCCGAAACCCTTTTGGCCGCCATGGGTCATTTGATGCCAAGCAAGGCTGTGTAGCCCATCTCTTGCGTCCAGGAGCTGCCACCGAGGCCAAGCTTCCTGCGGTTCGCCGAAAGCACGATCAAAGGATAGCCCTGATCGTCAACGCGCGCGAGGCTGGGACAGTCAGTTTGCGAGAACAGAATGCTGCACCGCGGCGGGCTGGGATGCGCAAGACATCACCAAAGCTTGCGCGCCAGTTCAGTTCAGCGGACGGGCGCCCTAACCAGGGCGTCGCGCCGGCGCAGCGCCGCTAGCAAGATTCGCCCCCAGCACCGCCTACATGCGGCGGCGTGCATCGGCCGGGGCTCGAGAGGTGCAATCCATGACGCCGAACGCGGCGTGTGTCAAAAAGGCATCCAAGACCTGTGGTTTGCAGCGATAGAATGGCCTAAGATGTGGGCACGAGCCCTCTCAGGAGCTTGAACGTGACGAGATCATCGATGTCCTCGATAAAGGAGGATCAACCATGGAGCACAGAAACGTAGATCGTAGAAGCTTTCTCAATAACCTCGGCGTGACGGTCGGCGCTGCCGCGGCAGCAACCGCGATGCCGGCCATTGCTCCCGCGTCGGCGCAGACTCCGGCGGCACCGAAAGGAAAAATTCCCGATACGCCTCTCAAGTTCGGTCACATGACCTTCTTGACGGGCCCCGGAGCAGTGCTCGGCGAGCCTTCACTCAAAGGCCATATCTTGGCGACCGAGGAAATCAACGCACAAGGCGGCATTCTCGGCAAGCGCAAGATCGAGACGATCACCGCCGACGAAGCAGCCGGCACAGACGCGAACGTGAAGGAGCTTCGCCGTATGAAGCTCTCCGAAAAGATCGACATGTTTACCGGCGTCATATCGAGCGGCAACACGCCGGCGCTCGGCCCGGTCGCCGAGGAGCTTGCCGTGCTGACGATTTTTGTCGACGGCTGCACCGACTTCCTGTGGGACAAGGCGGTGCCGAATCCAAAATACGCGTTCCGCATCACCAACATCCAGTCAGCGGACGGTGTCACTTGCGCGGTGGCGGCGGCGCAGACCTGGCCTGAGGCAAAGCGGATCGCGCACATTCACCCGGACTACAGCTATGGCCGCAATGCCTTCGACCACTTCAACATCGCGTTCGGCAAGCTTGTGCCGGGCACGCAGGTCGTCTCGGAAGGCTGGCCGAAGCTCGGCACCACCGATTTCACCGCTCACATCACCAAGGCGATGTCGTCAAATCCAGACTTGATCGTTTCGTCGGTCTGGGGCGGCGATTACGTGGCAATGTACAAGCAGGCCTTGCGTTACGGCATGTTCAACAGCGCGAAGTTTGCAAGCACGATCGCTTTTGGCGTTGCGCCGCATGCAATCGGCAAGGATCACCCGGAAGGCGTGATCGCGGGCGTGCACGCGAACTATTACTTCACCTTCCCGCCGGGAAATCGGTGGCCCGCCAACCAAAGGTTCGTCGAGAAGTACCATAAGCGCTGGAACGAGTATCCGAACTTCCAGTCGGATGGTGCGTATCACACGCTCTATATGTACAAGACTGCAGTCGAGAAAGCGAACAGACTCACAGGTGGCTGGCCGGAGGAAGAGGCGATCATCAGCCAGCTTGAAGGCATGTATTTCGAGACGGCGGCCGGTGATCTTTACATCCGTCCGGACAATCACCAGGGCTACAAGGACGCGGTGACGGGCTTCAGCAAGATCGTGCCCGAATACCCGTTCCCAATCCTGGATCCGAATCGGATGGTGACTATTCCGATCCGGAATATTACGGCGCCTCCGCACTGGCCGAAGCCGGGCAATGGTCACAACGATCCGACGGCCACCTTTAATTGGATCAAGGAGACCTGGCCGCAGGTCGCTTGAATGGTGCAGTCGAGACGGCCATGCCTTCTCGAAGGCATGGCCTTGTTCGGGTCTCCATCGAGCGGCCGGCAACGCAAACCTAACATCCACGTTGTGCGGCCACAGCGATATCCTGCAGGCACTGCCGCGATTTCGGTGGAGCGGAAAATGCCTCTGCACGCAGCTTCGCCCCGGGCGCGAATAGGCGGCTTGTTGCTGGGGCTGACATGTGCGGTTGTTATTGCGCCGCCATCGGTACGGGCCGACCACGAGGTATCGTATTTTCCCTCGTTCTACCCGCATGAAATCCGCATCGAGCCGCTCGATCCGGAAGCAGCCGCTCGCGAGTTCGCGAACAAGACCGATCCGCTGCACGTTTATGTCGGTAGCGCACCACACTTTTCCGGCCAGATTCCCGAGCATCTCAAGTCGGTCGAGTCGCTCAAGTCCCTGATCACCGTTAGCGTCAATCCGCAGTCATCGCGGCTTCAAGGCCGCGAGGCGCGCTGCCACGCCATCGAACAGGCCGCCGCTGCGCTGGCCGAGTCACCTGACGTCGTGGTTCATCCCTATCCCATCACGCCCTATCACGCCGATTATTTCGGCCACGCAGATCGGGTGTCTCCGGGCAAGGCCACGCGCACGCCAACAGATGGGGTCACGCCGACGTTCCGCCCTGGCGCCGATCCGTCTCTGCTCTCGCTGCAGGCCCCCGTCCAGGCAACCGATTGGGATGTGAGTCTCGATGAGACTTCGGTGAGCGGGTTGCTGATCGACGCAGGCGTCAGCTTCAACGATTGGCCAGCGCCACCTTGGACCAAAGAGGGATGGTTCCAGGCCTACCAGTTGCTTCGTCCGGCCCTCAGCCAGGTGAGGGATCTAGAGCAGGCCGATGAGCTCTATGGGCGCCTCACTCATAACGAGTTCAGGGATCGCGCTGGACAGCTCAACCTCGAGCGCGAGTTGCTGACAGGTTTGATCGACAGTTGCGAGCGCGCCGTGGTCGGCTATCGGCTGCGGCGGGAATTCTACTCTGACGACTTTTCCGACGGCATAGAGAATATTGCCGTGGATTCGCAATCTGGCCTGAACTCGGCCGTCTTCCTGAGGACGGTCAAGCTGAAGGATTTCCTTTGGAACGGTTCGCTGCGCATTGGTATCGATCCGCGTCCGAGCGCAGCCTGGAATCCAATCGCGGGCTTCACTGATGCGGCTGGCCGTCTGGTGTGGTCGACCATCGGCGACAACGCCTTTCTGCCGATTCCATTTAATAGCCGATGGGTCCAGAACCGCGCCGAAATCCGCGTCGCGGACGTCTCCGAGATCAAGCGGTCGGTCCGCATTCCCAACGATGCGCTGATGCCGCAATTCATGACCGGCAGACTTGGCCCGGTCGGGTCGGGCCATGGCGCGATGGCCAAAGTGCTGTATCGCCTTTCGGCGTCGAATTTCAGCGACGGTTCCGTGATGGAGGCGGCCGACTTACTTTATCCGTATGCGCTGGCATTCCGTTGGGGCGCCAGCGGGCAGGATGCGGCGACCCATGATCCGGAGATCGCCGCTGCGACGCGGCTGATACGCGAGCGGCTGCGCGGCGTGAAGCTCGTCCGGGTCGAGGAAACCTCGCGGCTGGTCGCCGATCAGACCTTCACCTATCGCAGCCCGATGATCGAGGTTTATCTCGATGACCTGACTTTCGACGAACAGGAGAATGCCCTCATCGCTCCGCCCTGGAGTTCGGTGCCGTGGCCCGTACTTGCGCTGATGGAGGCGGCGGTCGAGCGCGGCATCGCTGCCTTCTCGCGCGGCGAAGCTGAACGGCTTCGCCTGCCGTGGCTCGATCTCGTCCGCGATCCAGAACAACTGAAAACGTTCCGCGCGCTGATCAAGGAATTTGCGCAAACCGGCTACCGGCCAGCAGCGCTCGAATTGCTGGTCGGCCCGGAGACGGCGAAGGCCCGTTGGCAGCTTCTCGACCAATTCGTTGAAGCCAATGGTCATTTGCTGGTGACCAACGGGCCCTACCGGCTAAAGGCCTGGTCGCCCGAGGCGTTCGTTTTCCAGGTCGTGCGGGACTTCACCTATCCCGTCGGTCTTGGGACGTTCAACGGCTTTGCCTATCCGGCACGAGCGCTCATCGGCACAATCGAGCGCACTGGCGATCTCGTGCTGGTCAGCGCCGACGCCGAATTCGCCGTCAAGCAGCAACGCGACCATCGCCCCGTCCGCGCGCCGCTGCAGCCCGGCACACTGCGCGGCACATTGCTACCCATTCGGCCGGAATCGCACTTCTTCGTTATTGGCCAGGACGACCGGGTAGCTGCCGCCGGAAGCCTGATGCGGCAACCGGATAATCGGTTTGCGGCATCTCTGCCGACCACCCTTCAGTCCGGCATCTATGCGCTGTTTGCGGCGATCTTTCTCGACGGAAACACGATCAATCCAACAATCGGACGCATCGAACTGCGGAATGACGAGACGATTGGCAAGGCCAGGCGAACCGGGAACGAAAACGACGCGGAGGGCAAACCGTGACGATCTTCGTCATCCAGATTCTCAACTCGTTCTTTTACGCGGCGGTCCTGTTCCTTATCGCCGCGGGCCTAAGTCTGATCTACGGCGTCATGCGCATCGTGAACCTAGCGCACGGGTCGCTCTATGCGCTCGGCGCCTATGTCTCCGCCTGGATTGTCGGCAGTGCGGTCGGGCATGCGCTGGAAGGAAATCTCGGCCTGGCTGGAATGCTCCTCCTGCTTCCGCTCGGCGCCATTACTGTCGCGGCCGTCGGCGCGCTGATCGAGCCTACCCTGCTCCGCCCGCTCTATCGACGATCGGAAGAATATCACCTGCTGGTCACGTTCGGCCTGCTCATGATCCTCGAAGACGTCATGAAGCTTTTGTTCGGCCGCACGCCATTATCAGCCGGCGCGATCATGGACCGGATGGGCAGTATCCCGGTTGGTCGCCTGATGTATCCCACCTACAACCTGTTCGTCGTCGCAGTCGGGATTGCCGCCGCCATCGGACTGTGGGCGTTTATCTACCGCACCAAATTTGGCGTCATCCTGCGCGCGACCTCGCAGGATCGACGCATGGCTGCGGCGCTTGGAATCAATGTCAGTCGCGTCTATGTCCAGGCCTTCGCTATCGGCTGCTTCATGGCAGGCCTTGGTGGCGCGGTGGTGGTACCGGCGCAGGCGGCGGTCCTCGGCCTGGGTATCGATGTGCTCATTCTAGCCTTCGTGGTCGTCGTGATCGGTGGGCTCGGGAGCTTGCAAGGAGCGCTCGTCGGCGCGTTGATCGTCGCCTTCGTGCGCACCGCCGGCATTCAGTTCTTCCCCGAGATTGAGCTCGCGGTTCTCTACCTCATAGCGGCCGCGGTCCTGCTCGCCCGTCCCACCGGCTTATTCGGAAGGGCATGACGATGGTGATAGCGGACGCCCGCGGCACCTCGACCAGGCGGATTACCATCGGCTCCGCAATCGTGCTTGTGACCCTTGCGATCCTACCGCAGCTCGTCGATGTCTATCAGACGGTGCTACTGACCTACGGTCTGATCATGGCCATTGCCGCACTCGGCTTCAATCTGCTGCTTGGCTACACGGGCCTCTTGTCCTTCGGCCATTCCGCCTATTTCGGTGCCGGCGCCTATTTGGTGGCCTTCATCATGCGAGATTTCGGCGCGCGCTCCATGGAGCTGTGCATCGTCGGCGGGATGCTTGGCACGCTGATCATTGCTTCGATTTTCGGATTCGTCTGCGTGCGGCACACCCGCATTTTCTTCGGCATCCTGACACTTGCGTTGTCGCAGGTCCTCTGGAGCCTTGCCTTCAAATTCTTCTGGGTCACAGGCGGCACCGACGGCATTCGGGTCCCCTATGCCAATCTCACGCTGCTTGGCGGCCTGGTCGACTTCAAGGGAGCAGGCTCGTTCCAGCGTTTCATCTATGCCTATTATTACTATGTGCTCGCGCTGTTTGCCGTCTCCACGATCATTCTATGGGTGATCACGCATTCGCCGTTCGGCAAGGCGTTGCAGGCGATCCGCGACAACGAAACGCGCGCGCGGTTTGTTGGCATCTCGGTACGGCGCTATCGTTGGATCGCTTTCATGATTTCCGGGACCTTTACGGGACTCGCCGGAATTCTGTGGGTTCCGCTCAACGGTCTCACCACGCCCGACATTCTCTATTGGCCATTCTCCGGCGAGATCGTGTTCATGACCGTGCTGGGCGGATTCCGCTCGTTTACCGGTCCGATCGTCGGCGCAATGGCGTTCAACTACCTGAAGACTTACGCGATCGCCAGCACGGAATATTGGCAGCTTCTGCTTGGCGTCGTGCTTGTCATTTTGGTCATGGCGCTGCCCGCCGGCATCGTCGGAACGACCGCGCGGCTCGCTGCAAAGCTCGGGAGATCGACGAAATGACCCTCCTGGAGACGGTCAACCTGAAGAAATATTTCGGCGACACGCGCGCTGTCGACGATGTCAACCTGACCATTGCAGAAGGCGAGTTCATTTCCGTGGTCGGCCCCAACGGAGCCGGGAAGACTTCCCTCTGCAACGTCATCAGCGCCCAACTCAATCCCGACTCCGGAAAGATCATCTTTCGGGGTCGCGACGTGACCCATTCATCCGTGATCGAGCGCGTGCAAGCCGGCATCGCGCGCAGCTTCCAGTTGGTTAACCTGTTCGACGATCTGACGGCCTTCGACAACGTGGCGCTGACGATCTTTTCGCGCGATGGCAAAATCCGGAACATGACGGCGCTCGCCGACCGCGACCGCGAGGTCGCGATCGAAGCTGACACGATCCTCGATCAGTTCGGACTCGCTAGCAAGCGCAACGAGCCTGCGCGGGGGCTCGCGCAAGGCGAACGCAAATTGCTTGACGTGGCGCTCGCTTATGCGCTGCGGCCGAAGCTCTTGTTTCTCGATGAGCCGACCAGCGGGGTGAGCACTCGCGAGAAGGACAAGATCATGGACATCATCGCCTCGGTCGTGCGTAGCGGAGGCATCACCGCCGCGATCATCGAGCACGATATGGACGTCGTCTTCAAGTATTCCAACCGAATCGTGGTGATGCACCAGGGGGCGATTCTCGCCCAGGGCACGCCGGACGCCATCAGAAATAATGACGACGTTGCGATGATCCTGCTCGGCTCCTCCGGGCCGGACGCATTTTCACGAAAGGAATGATCGTGCTGGAGATCAAGGCGATTCACACCTACCGCGGCGCCGCTCACATCCTTAACAGCGTTTCGCTGCGCGTGGACCAACGAGAGGTCGTGTGCCTGGTCGGTCGCAACGGGGCGGGCAAGACCACGACGATCGAGAGCATTATGGGCTTCCTGCCACTGCGGGCAGGCCAGATCCTCTTTGCCAACGAGGACTTGACCAACCTTGCCCCGCATGAACGCGCCAAGCGCGGAATCGGCTATTCGCCGGAGGATTGCGGCGTCTTCCCGGAACTATCCGTCGACGACAATTTGATGATCGGCCGCTGGCTCGGAGATGAAGTGTCACGCCGGCGGGACCGAGTTGTACGTCCAGACCCGCAGACGCAGGCTTTCGGACTCTTTCCCGAAGTCCAGGGTCTACTGCAACGCCAAGGCATGTATCTGAGCGGCGGTCAGCGTAAGATGGTCGCGATCGCGCGCGCGATGATGTTGTCGCCTTCCCTCCTCCTGCTCGACGAGGCATTCGAGGGGCTGGCGCCGGTCGTGGTCAATCGGTTCACAGAAGCGGTCATGAAGATCAAGGCGCTGGGCGTCTCCATCCTGATGGCCGAATCGCATCTCGCCGCCGCGTCCCGTATCGGCGACCGGCTCTACGTGATCGATCGCGGCGAGATCATTTTCCACGGTTTGCCAAAGGAAGCGCGCACCGATGAGAGGGTGATCAAAGCTCTGCGCGGATGATGCGCATCGTCGCCCACACGATGCGAACGACGGTTTTGCTGGAATTGCATCATGAAACGCTGCGTGACGCTTGGATTTCTGTTGTCGGCCCTGACTGTGACCGGAGCAGTGCGAGGCGGTCACGAGTTGCCGGTCTATCCATCCTATTATCCGCATGAGATCGAAATCCAGACCATCGCTCCCGACGCTGCGGAGAGCCTGCTGCGACAGTCCAAGATCCACGCTTATCTCGGAAACGAGCTCAACCTTTCTGGCTCCGCGCCGGACCTGATCGCTGCCGTGGAATCGCTCGGGTCGCTGGTGACGGTCCGCATCAACCCACAATCGTCATATGCAAAGGCGGATGCGACCGCCTGCGCGGTCGCGCGCGCGGCTGCCCGAAAGATCAACTCGATGAATCCGGATGTGATCCTGCATCCCTACCCGATCACACCGCTCCACGGCGATTATTTGTACCATGTCGATCTCGCCGATGCGGCGAAGCAACGCCTGCTCTCCGACACGGAGGCTAGGCCGGCAATCCAGGATCTGAAGCTGAAGGCAGCCGACGCCGCCGCGAAGCGCTTGCTCGGCACCGAGAAGGCAGCGCCGGAATCGGATTGGGACGTTGAAATCAGGGAAACCAGCTTCCTGGAACTCACTGACTCGGCAACGACCGTGATCAACGGCTGGCTAGTCCCGCCAGGGGCGAGAAGCGGATGGTACCAAGCCTATCTCGTTCTGCGCGACGCAATCGATGCCGGGACAAGAGAGCGCGTAGAAGCTGACCTGCAACGGATCCAGTCCGGCGATGTAAACGACCCGGTCGATCGCATCAATCTGGAGCGAACGGTCGTGACAGCCCTCATCAGCGGCTGCCGTCAGGTCATCGTCGGCTATACGCTCAAGCACGAATATTTCAACGCCGAATTCTCGGCCGGGATCGAGAACATCGCTTTCGATTCCCTTACAGGCCTCAACGCAGCGATCTTCCTCCGCACGGTCAAGCTGAAGGACTTTCCCTGGAATGGCTGGCTCCGGATCGGAATCGATGCGCGACCGACATCGGCCTGGAATCCGATCACAGGCTTTTCCGACAGATTCGGACGACTGATGTGGTCCGCCGTCGCAGACCCGGCTCTGTTGCCGTCACCCTATGAGCAGGCCTGGATGGCCAATCGTATCTCGGAGATCCAGGCCTCCCCGCCCCGATGAGGAATTGCAACAATGCCTTGCAGCGCACGTTTTCGCGTATGTCTCGCCGGCGCGATGCTCGCCTGGGAGACCACAGCGACGATCATCGGAGCCGGCGCCGCGGAGCTCACATTCGACCTCCATATCGAACGTGGGCGCGTGTCGGAGAACATGTCAACCATCCGCGTCAAGCAAGGAGACGTCGTCAGGCTTCGATGGGGCACGGATCAATCAATCATCCTGCATCTGCACGGCTATGACATTGAAAGAAAGGTCGAGCCGGGCGCGATCGGCGTGATGGAATTCACCGCGCGCGTCACAGGACGGTTTCCAGTAGAAGTCCATGGGTCGCGCGAGGCCGGCGGCCAGTCTCACGGGGAAGCTCCACTTGTTCGCATCGACGTCTACCCGTAACCAGATGTGCCGGCGACGCGCCATGCCCCGTCAATGCTGGCTGTTCGCGGCTGTGACTTGGCCCATTGTGATCACACCAGCCGACGCGCACGGTTTCGGCCAGCGTTATGATCTCCCCTTGCCGTTATCGCTGTATCTTTTCGGCGGTGCCGCCGCGGTCGTGTTCTCTTTCGTCGTCGTCGGCCTGTTCGTACGGACCACGCCGCCGGCACGCGACGTTTCGCAGATTGATTTGTTCGACTACCCGCTCGGAAAAGTCGTCGCGGCGTTGGGCGTTCCGCTCAAGCTGGCCGCTCTCGTCCTGTTTGCCGCAATGCTGGCGGCGGGCTCCTTCGGCGATCAAAATCCTTACCGCAATCTCGCGCCAACCCTCGTCTGGATCATCGCTTGGGTGGGCCTTGCCTATATTTCGGCGTTCGTCGGAAATGTCTGGCCACTCATCAATCCATGGCGGACTGTCTTCGACGGAGTGCAGACGGCGTACAGGCACATTTGCGGGCGCAGGCTTGCACTCGACAAGCCGTATCCCCACGCACTCGGTGTCTGGCCCGCAGTGCTGTTGCTGCTGGCCTTCTCCTGGATTGAGCTCGTTTATCCGACCCCCGCGGTGCCATCGCACCTAGCTTTCTTCGCACTTGGCTATTCGATACTGACCTGGAGCGGCATGTTCCTGTTCGGCAGTGAGACCTGGCTGCGGCACGGCGAGCTCCTCACCGTTGTATTTGGCACTTTCGCCCGCTTCGCTCCAACGGAGCTGCGTACCGCGCAGCCCAAACCACAATTTCTGTTGCGAGGTTTTGGAGCGGGCTTGACCCGTCGCGAGCAGATTTCGTCATCCATGACGGCATTTGTGCTGCTGCTCCTGTCGAGCGTTCTTTACGACGGCCTGATTGCGACTCCCGAATGGTCGGTCGCGGAATCCGTGATCATCGCGCGTTTATCTGATGTCGTCGAGTTCGGCCCGGTGGCAATACGAAGTATCGCTCTGGTTGGGTTCTGGCTTCTCTTCCTGTCAGCCTATTGGATGGTGAGCATCGTCATGAGCGCGGTGACGGAGTGGCATTTTTCACCGCGGCAGATTGCCCAGAGCTTCGCCCTCACGCTGATCCCAATCGCACTCGGCTATCACCTTGCGCATTACCTCGTGTACTTTCTGGTCCAGGGGCAATACATCGTTCCGCTGCTTTCCGATCCCTTCGGCTACGGCTGGAACCTGTTTGGGACCGCGAGCTACCGGCCGAACATTGCCATCGTTGGCGCCCGCTTCGCCTGGTACACGGCGCTCACGGCCGTTCTTCTCGGGCACATCGCGGCAGTCTATCTTGCGCATGTGCAGGCGATGCAGACATTTGCCGCGCGCAAGCTCGCGTTAGCCTCGCAGATCCCGCTCACCGCGCTGATGGTGGCCTACACCTTCGTCAGTCTGTCGATCCTGGCCGAGCCGATCGTCGAGCGCAGCAGGCCGTCCGCGCAACCATCAGCGGTGGCAGAGAACATGATTGCGATCCCCCAGGACGCCGTCCTGCCTGATCTGGACAGCGGCCGCCTCGAGGCCATCGGGCCTGGCAAATTCGCCAAGACGAAACTCGTCTATCGTCTGCTCGGATCCGCATTCCACGACGGAACGAAGATGACGACTGCCGATCTGCTCTACCCCTACATCTTCGCATATCGCTGGGGCATTCGTAGCGACGGCCGCGAGACGCACTACGATCAATCAATCGATGCCTCGACCGCGCCGATACGCCGCCAGCTTGCCGGATTGCGCGTCGTGGGCAGCGAAAGCGCATCCAAATCCTTTAGGGTCGGCGACGTCGATTTCCACCGCGAAGTGTTCACGATCGAGGTCTATACGACCAGCGCACAGGCGAGCGCAGAGCGTGAGGCGGTCCCGGCGCCGCCCTGGAGCACGCTGCCCTGGCATCTCCTTGTTCTGATGGAAGAAGCAGTCGGCCGGAACTGGACGGCATTTTCGCAGACAGAAGCCATTCGCCGCGGCGTCGAATGGCTGGACCTCGTCCGCTCGCAAGAATTGAATGCACGGTTCGCGGCCTTGACCGAGAGCCTCGAGCGTGAAGGCTACCGGCCCGAAGCGTTGCGCCCGCTCGTTGGTGTTGACGAGGCACGTCGGCGGTGGGCGGCGCTCTCCGCGTTCTACAAGGCCAATGGCCATTTTCTGGTGACCAACGGGCCCTACCAGCTCAAGAGCTGGTCGAATGACAGCGTCGTGCTCTCCGCGTTCCGGGACTTGAGCTACCCGCTGGGCGTGGGCTCCTATGACTCTTACGCGATCCCACGTCGCGGATTTATCACCGTGGTGGATACGACAGGCGATGGGGTCCGATTGTCGGGCGACATCGAAATGATCGACAAGTTTCAGCGCAGGTACCGGCTTAAGCGCGTACCGCTCTCATCCATACCGCCGGATGTGCTGAAACGAACGCCGGCGGAATGCCGGTTCGTGGTCGTCGACGATCAAAAGCGTGTCATGCTCGCTGGCGCTGCCCCTCTTGGCGAAAGCTCCTCGTTCCAATTCGATTTCAAGAACCGGTTGCCGGTCGGCCGTTACACGATGTTCGCAACCATTACGCTCAACGGCAATGTCATGAATGCTGATATTCGCCAGATACCGATCGTCGTTTCCTCCCCATAAAATGCGAAGAATCACGGTCCGAGTAAGCGCTTCCTGGAAAAGGTCGTTGCTCGACGAACAGCGTGCCGCTGCCCGACCTGCCGATCTCAGACGAGATTGAGCTGTTGCGGCTTTCACCCTGCTTCTGAGCACACCGCCGCGCCTGAACCGATTGCCGCGCCACCATCGAGCGAACGATATCGTAGAAATCGTAGGCCGGCGTACAAAATCTGAGCCCATGTTGGCGGGGAGGGAATTGCCCCCCCGACCCGAACCATCCGGTTCTGGTTCTGCAGCAAGCGGTACCATGCGGCGACAGCCAGAATAGATTGTCCGTTCTGCTCGCCCTAATATCCTATTCTACGACGAGCACGTAATCGACCTGTACCGTCGGATGTGCGCGCTGTATCGCATGGGGTGAAGATACCGAAACAAAGGAAAGGTCGCACAGCGGTCTAGCCGTGCAACGTCCGACCATAAAAAACGTCGCACGAGACCCATTTGTTCTCGGCGACCACTCCGCGAAGGCCTTGGAAAATATGAATTTTCCTTTGGTGGGCGCACCAGGGCTCGAACCTGGGACCCGCTGATCAAGAGTCCAATTACGCCACCAATATTTCAATGGCTTAACTTCTAAATGTCGGACAGAGCACCGAAGGAAAACCAATCACATACGAGCGGATCTCTAAATGAAAGCCGTTGCCAGGGACAAGCATCTCGGTCATTCGGGCAGCCCCGCTTGCCGCAATCCTTCTTCATATCGCGCGACGTCCTCAGCACGCCGATAAGGGCCAAGAATGTCCTTGAGATTGGAAAGGCGCAGCGTGGGGCTCAGTTCTCGCAGCCGAGCCACTACCTTGTTTGCTTGCTCCGGCCGACCGGCCATTGCGTTGCTTGCGGCGGCGATGCGTAGTCCAGGTTGATAGTCCGGACTGCACTGCAATGCCATGGTCGCCCATGATGCCGCTTCGTCATAGCGGTCCAAAAGAAATGCGCATACGCCGTCCCGGCCCGCATTGCCATCAGCCACGGATCAAGTGGACTCAGACGAAGGGCACGCGCGAAGCGCTCGATTGCCGCTTCCGGCTCGCCCAGCCAGATTTTGACCCAGCCGCCGAAATTCCATGCCTCGGCCAAATTGGAATTAAGCGCAAGCGCGCGATCGACCAGGCCGGCGTCCACCCCGACATCCCCAACAACAAACGCCAACGCATTCCCGCTAGCGGAGAGCGCGGTCGCGTCATCCTTACCCAACTCGACTGCCCGTTGGGTGAGCTTCTTCACTTCGGCAATCGCGTGCGCTGTGTCCGGAATCCAGCCATTGATCCTGGCAACGAGATAGCAAAAGGCTGCACGACCGTAGGCGGTGGCAAATTCCGGATCGAGCACGATCGCGCTGTTGAACAGGCGCAATGCTTCGCCGTTGGCTTGCCGGTTACCAAACTGATGAAGCCGGGCCAGACCGCGCAAATAGAGAGCATAGGCGTCGAGACTAGCGGTCGGCTTGCGCTTGGCGCGCGCTCGATCTCGGCTTTTTCCACCGCAGGCGCGATCGCCCCGACCACGCTCTCAGTCACCTGGTCCTGCAAATTGAAGATATCGCCGAGCTCACCATCAAACCGATCGGCCCAAATATGTGCTCCGGTAGCGGTATCGACGTCGTTGCAGCGATGAGCGCCATCGCAAGAGCGACCGCAAATAGGATCAGCGCGGCTCGGTGATTGGTCATTGCAACGCACTCCAACCCCAACCGGTTCAACGCCGCCCCGCAAGTTCGGGTTCCCTATTCCGCTCACTCCTAGGGGCGGTCTATTCTTCGGCGTGGCCTCTCTGCAACAGGGCTCCGGCACGAAGTATCGCGATAGGTCCTCGCCCCGGTGGTAGCCCTCGCCCACGGCGCACGCAGTCCCGCTAGAAACGGATCATCTTCGGACGGAACCACGAAATCGACGGTCATCCACTGAATTGCGCCCGAGACCCGTTGTTTATCGTAGTCGTATTCAAACTGAACAACCCAATCCCGTTCACGCAGCAAATTCTTCTTATCGACTCCGGTATAGTTCGTTGGCTCGTCCCTGCCATAAGTGCTTTTCAGCCTATTCGTAGCGGCCTCAGGAACCCTTTCGATGTTACCAAAGTAGTCGCACTTTCCATGGAGTCCGTGCGGCTGGGTTGTGAGCATACCAATCGAGGTACTTGTTTTGCTGCCATCGATCACGGCCCCCTCATGGCCTTCTTGCGCCTAAATGGGCGACAAGACTCATTGCTAACCAGTGACTTTACCGACTTTGGCAATAGATTGCGTACAAGATTTTCGTCGGAGGCCACTGAGTGTCACGTCACCAACGATTGGAGGGTGCGTCCAACAACGCCCCTCTTCTCTCGTTACCGCTGGTGCCCAAGTCCGATTCCGAGATGCAACGCCTTCTGCCGTAGAGCACCCACGGTGCGTTTAGTCAGCTTGGCTATTTTCACGACAGGCGTACGCGCCTTGGAGTGGGCCTTAAGGTCTTTGATATCTGCCTTGGTCCACTCGCGCCGCTTCACGCGTTTCTTCGTTGCTTTCTTCGCCATAATGGCTCCTTTGAGTTAGGAGCGGCTTGTAGCACAGGTTCTTAGCGAAACAATGATAAGCACTTCGTTCGCTTCGCCTGTGTCTCACTCTCCCATCGAACCTGACTTCGCCATGACCGTCGCATACGATCGGCAGCGCTACATGACTTCGAATTATCAGATGTACAATCAGGCGCGATTGATCAATCAAAATCCACTATCGAATCAACTTGAAGCAAAGGCCGACTTGGTAGGCTGTTGCTTCAGGGTGGGCGGCACGTAGCAGTCGCAAGCCTGGCAACGGTGTGTAACGCGGGTGTTCTCTACCTCGTTGCAACCGACCTGCAATCTGAAACGAACGTTCGTCGAAGCGTCAGCAAAGCCAAGCTGCCGACCTAGCCACTGCCGAGCAAAAGCACCCGGCAGTCGATGATCTGTCCCGGATCTGAGAGGTCACCCTTACTAACTCTTGAAGTTTGCTGTCGGCGCATTCCAGACGCCCAGCTCAGACTTCAATCAAGGCATAGGGTCGACCGGTAGGCTTCTCAACTGATCGGGCCACGTTGTAGACCCGTGCGCCTCCGGGTGTTCGGCCTTCATAGCGACCCTGATGAGCATGGCCGTGCACCACCGCGCTCACTTTGAATCGATCGATGGTTTCGCCGAGACGTGACGAGCCAAGGAACGGAAGAATCTCCGGTGGCTCGCCTTCGACCGTATCGGGAATCGGCGCATAGTGAAGAACGACCACAGCCTGCTTGCTCGCCACCGCGCGCATCGCATTTTCCAGGCGTGTCGCCTCGTTGACGGCTTCCGCGACCAAGTCCTTGACAACGGCCTCGCCGAACGAAGCAAGCATGCGACGGCCGAAGCCGCCGATGAAGCCCTTCACCCCGACGAAGGCAATGCCGTTGATTTCGTACGATTGCCCGTTGAGCAGGTGCATCCCGGCGCCCTTCAAAACGCGCTTTACATCTTCAGTCTGGCCGGATTCGTAGTCGTGATTTCCGAGCACGCCGACAACGGGAATGGAGCAGGCACGCAAATCCTCTGCCAGAAGTTTCGCTTCGGACGGCTTGCCGAGGTCAGTGAGATCGCCGCAAAGGACGAGCACCTGGGCCTTGGTCGAGATCTCGGCAAAGAGCTCCCGGAAAGACAATGTGCGGTCCTCCTTCACGTGGAGATCGCCAATGGCAGCGAAGGTGAATTTGTCAGGGTTTTCGGGCATCGCGCTACTCATTGCCCTCGCCTGCGTCTACAAAACCCCATTCCTCAACGGCTGGCTCATAATCGACCAGCGAAAACAGCCGGCCCCGACATATCTTCACGCGCGGAGGAGGACGCTCGAGCTGGGTCTTCAGGCGGGCGACCAGTTCGTCCATCAGCCAGCGCGGTACGCAATCGCGCTCGCTCGGATAGGCCCAGCGGAAGTTGAGTAAATGTGCCAGGAGCACCTCCCAATGCAACTCCATGTAGGCAAGCAGACGCAGCCAGTCTATCTGATCGTGCTGCTTGAGAATGACATGCGCGATGTCCGCGCCGTCGTAACGGTGCCGCAACTGGACGAAGGCCTTGGACCAGATCAACTCCGTCGGGGCGATGACGCGCGTCGGCGTGCCGAACACCTTGACCTGCGGCGCGGATTCGAACCACTGGTCGTTCACGGGAGCCATGCCCTGCCAGAACGCGAAGATCACATCGAAGAAATGCTCGTCCTGAAAGACTTTGCCGAGCCAGCGCTCGTCCTCGATTGCGACAGTGTATCCGAGGTTCTGAAAGTGGTCGAGAACACGGGGACAGTCAGTCGGCTTGCACACGATATCGAGATCTTTGGTCGCGCGCGCCACACCGGTATAGGCCCTAAGCGCATACGTGCCAGCCAAGAGAAACGGGAGATCGAGCTTCGCGAGCTCGCGCAAGGCCTCGGCGTAGAACAGCTCAGCGCGGGCCGATGACGCAGTCGGCTCGGCGGCCGCATCGACCGTCCCTATTGATCCAGTGATCGTTCTGATCTCCTTGACCATGAACAATTAATCCAAGCTCGTCAGCTTCGGCCATTAGGGTGCCTGTCGGACAATTGACTAGACCATGCAAAGTTCCTTCGCGGGAGATCCTACGGGCAACAAAGGCCCGGCGCCGTTTGATGGAGTCGAGATGTGGGCGCGGTGGCTTTAGGCTGCACACATCTGTTGCCCCCTCCTTCGTCTGGCGGTGCCTTAGTGATGTAGCCGTGACTCCGTTTCCACATCCTGCTCGTCGAACCGGACAGGCAGCTCTCCCGCTTCCATCTCTCGGACTAGAGCTCACGCCTTCGCCCACGGCCGATCGCGGCCAAGCGCGGTTAGACGTAGAGCCCAAAGAGGGTGCGAGAGTGGATAGGTCCCGCCTTTGCGTCGTCACGAAGCGAGTGCCGAGACTTCGCTCGAGACTGAGAATCTTCCATCCCAGACGAATCGGCGCCTGTACAGGTTAGCCAGCAATGGCGAGACCGGTGGACCCTGCAGGATGCCGCGGTCGAGCATGTCTTCCTTCCTAGATCGTCGGTTTCTTCCACAGGACATTCCAGCCCCATCTTGATCAGATTCAGCACGCGCCGATCCACGATCCGGCGCGCCACCGATGAGAAGGTCGGCACGCGGAATGCTCCCGAGGGAGGCCGCAAGGTCGGCGTCGACGACTTCCGGGTGACCATGGAACAGCAACGCTTGACCCAATTTGAACATTAACAGTTCGGCAAGAGCCGCAACCATCCGGGTTCAAAAGCGTTCGTGCTCATCACCGCACTGTCCTTCGGTGATGAGAACGCCAATTGCGCTCCCGCCCTTGCCGGAATCGGAAAAGGAGCGCCGTCATGAAAAGACGGCGTTTTCAATCTAACACTCCTACCGAGTGAACACTTGGAAGAAAAGGCCGTGCGTTTGCGCAAGGAAGCGCAGGGTATCCTGCCCGGTGTCGAGCGCGCGAAGCTAATTCGCCAGGCACGTAAGGCCGAAGCTGCTGCTCGCATGCAGGATGGCTTTCCTCCTCTGGCCTACAGCCACCCAAATAGCGCCATGTCGCAACCTAAACGGACCTCTCAAGAAGCGGCAAAAATCCCCTGTGGCACACCGAGGAGGTAACAATATGAAGCAACACATCCCCGACGAATTTTCCACCAAGTTGATCGACTGCAGTCCGATCACGGGCAACGCGATGCCACCCAGAAATCCGGAGGAAGAAGAGGACGAGGAGGAAGAGGAACAGGAAGAGGAGCGCGCCGATGAACCGCCGGTCGTGCGCGAGCCGGACGAAAACTAGAATGAACGACGGAGCGATCAGCTCACGACAGCATCGGCGATATTCCAGGCCGAGATGTTGAATCTTCCAGCCACTATCACTGCCTTCCAGCGCGCGCACTTCGGGCAATATAGGCTGCGAATTCGTTCGGTTCTTACCGTCCGCCAGCGAAATGAGTTTGGACAGTGCGGCTGCCAGATTACTACGCTTGTGGTCATAGGCATTTGAGCGTTGAATTCGTCGCGTCGTGTGCGGCTGCGATGCAATTTTTGAGCGAGGCGAGCCGAGTGTGGCGAGCCGGCAAGGTAAACTGTTCTGAAGCAGCAGCCTCGATGTAGGCAACGAACAGCACGCGCTTCGATCTTGGAACAGGGAGGAGAACGATGAGCACTTGGCTTAGTGAGCGAGAGCAGCGCCTCGTCGCGGGTGCCGAGGCGGCATCGGCAGCAACGCCGATTCCCACCCAAATTGTTTCCAACGGTGAGTATCTCCCGCCCCCGCAGAGCACCATACAAAAGAAGGTGGAGGCGCGGATCAACGAGCTCGCCGACTTGAACGGCAAGCGTCTTAGCTTAAGCCGCAGGCAGTTCCTACACACGAGCTGCGGCATGGCGGCGGCCTTCCTCGCCATGAACGACGTTTACGGCAATGTTTTCCAAGTCGCGCCTGCAGAAGCCCGCGAGCCCGAGCTGATGCTGGCGCGCGCGCAAGGCCTCGCCGACCAGTTCATCTTCGACGTCCAGACCCATTTCGTGCGCGATGACTTCGACCACAAGGAGCTCTTGGGTCTCGGCGAGTTCGCGAGCCAGCACTGGAACCCGAAGATGAAAGAGGAAGGCGTTTCCTCACTCGCCCGCTACAAGTTCCAGAACTATGTGAAAGAGGTTTACTACGACAGTGACACCAATATAGCGCTCTTGAGTGGTGCGCCGTTCGACGATCCGAGCTGGTGGCTTCTGTCCAACGAGCAGATTGTGAAGGCGCGCGAACTCATCAACGAGTTCGCCGGCTCGCGCCGGCTCTTGGCCCACAGCGTCATCACCCCCAAGCAGCCCGGCTGGATGGAGGAGGTCGACAAAGCGATCGAGGTCTACAAGCCGGATTCCTGGAAGTCCTACACGATCGGCGATCCGCTGGCGCCCTCCAAGTTCCCATGGCGGCTCGACGACGTGCAGGTGATGTATCCGTTCTACGAAAAGGCGGTGAAGGCCGGCATCAATACGCTGTGCATCCACAAGGGGCTGCTGCCCCCCGATTACGAGAAGTCGTTCGCCGGCGTGTGGGAATACGCAACCGCTTGGGACATCGGAAAGGCTGCCAGGGATTGGCCGCAGATGAACTTCGTGATCTATCACTCGGCACTACGGCCGTTCCTCGAGCTGCCAGACAAGGCGTGGGCGGAGTTCGAGGAAACCGGCCGCATCCAATGGGCCTCGGATCTAGCGGAGATCCCGCAGAAGTTCGGCGTCACCAATGTCTATGCCGAGCTCGGCACGTCCTTTGCCAACTCGGCGGTGGCGCATCCGAAGTTCTGCGCCGCGCTGGTCGGCACGCTGATCAAAGGCATGGGGGTCGACCACGTGATGTGGGGCACTGACTCGGTCTGGTATGGCTCACCGCAGTGGCAGATCGAGGCGCTTCGCCGGCTCGAAATCCCGGAGGAGATGCAGAAGAAGTACGGCTTTGCGCCACTCGGCGACGCCAACAGCGCGACCAAGCAGCTGATCTTCGCGGGTAACGCAACCAGGTTTTACAAGATTAAGCTGAAGGCGGCCGATAACACCAGGATGCCTGCCTTTTCTGAGGATCGCCTCGCGGCGCTCAAGAACGAGTACACCCAAGCTGCGAAGCACCCCTCGAACCTCCGCTACGGCTACGTTCGCGCCGCCTAAGTGCCAACGGCTGCGGCGGCGGAGCGGCACGCTTCGCCGCCGCAGTGAACGCGGCCTTGCCGGGTTAGGGATATCGATCGTCAAATCCAACTTCGGCTTCGGGGTCAAACCGGCGGTCGAGGAGTCTGAACGCTGGGAACACCGTTACATCAGAGCGCGAACACGCCGAGACGACTGGCACCTGTGTGCGTTCATGATCGCGAATATCCCTCCTGGCGCGGATATCCCGATGACGAGGACCGCCTCCCGCGACCGCCGCTCCGAGTCGATCCCGATTATTTCTGGCGGCGGCTGAATTGAGCATTGACGCCATGAGACTCCACCGTGCCGCTGTCCTCATCGGCCGCGCCCGTGCAAGTGGCCACGCAGGTGGCGCCGCGCAGGAATTCCAGCTCGAGGACGTGCCCGCAGCCGCCAGCGTTCCGATCGCACAGATCAAACCGCGCACGGTCATCTTCTCAGACCAACGCAACGACAAGCTCGCCGATTCCTCGACCGGGCTCATTCCTTTCGACGATTGGGCCCGCTCACGTCCGGT
>NZ_JAQOSR010000040.1:0-55824 GCF_046718885.1 Bradyrhizobium sp. UFLA01-814
AAACTCGCCCTCATCGCCGTCGCCAGGAAGCTGCTCACGGTCCTCAATGCCATGATGCGAGACCGAAAGCCGTACCTACAGACCAAACCGACATAACAGTTGCCGGCCTTCGCCG
Organism: Bradyrhizobium sp. UFLA01-814; assembly: GCF_046718885.1. Lineage (NCBI taxonomy): Bacteria > Pseudomonadati > Pseudomonadota > Alphaproteobacteria > Hyphomicrobiales > Nitrobacteraceae > Bradyrhizobium > Bradyrhizobium sp. UFLA01-814. The sequence goes on from NZ_JAQOSR010000040.1 coordinate 116, forward strand.
GGACGACGGTGGAGTTTGTGGCGCGGCCAGTGAGACGTACTCGCCCCCTCACCTCGACGTCAGCGTGATCGCCTCCGCGGTTGCGGCTTCCACAGCGCCGCGGCTGTAGAGCAGCGGCACATACTGGCCCGTCGCCCACAGCGGCGCGAGGTCGCGGTAGTGGCCGCTGAAGGGATCGCCGGATTGGCCCGGCGTGTTGACGGCGCGGCTCGCATCCCAATTGCCGACATCGAGCACCATGCGGAATGAAGCGCCGGAGATCAGATGATAGTCGGAACGGCGATAGGTGGCGGCGCGCGGCACGTTGGCGGCGCCGCCAAAGGCGAGCGGGCCGACCTGCATCTGCGCCGCGGTCGCCTTGTCGGCGAGCGGCATCAGCGCGTGATTGAACTGCGCGACATGCAGCCGGCCCCAGCGCCAGGTCGACGCATCGGGACCGAGTTTGTCGGCAACATCGGCGACGGCCTCGCCGAGGCTGTCGCGCAGCACGCGGTCGCGCTCGGCTGAGGGATCGCTGCCGAGCGCCGCGTCCGGCTTTTCGAGATAGCCAACAATCGCGGAGATGCTGGAGGCTTCCGGCGCGATCAGCTCGGCCGCCTTCGGCGCGGTGGTCTTGAGCAGCACCGGGCCGAGATGGTTTGCGATCCACACCTCATAGACCGCGGCGGCCGCGCTGTCGGCCGCGTCGCGCGCATCCCACGCCTTGAGCAGATCGAGGCCCTTCTTGACGTTCGCGTCATCCGACGTGAGCGGCTTCAGCAGCGCGACCAGGCGCCGCGCGAGCATGCCGGTGTCGTCGTTCTGCAGCGCCATCGCGTCCGCCAGCGTCACCTTGCTGTTGGCCTGCAGCACCTCGGTGATGCGCTGCCAGCGCGCGCTGTCGGCCCATTCGAATCCGACCCTGCGCTCACCCACCGGATAGTCCGCCGGCAGGTTCATCTGGTTGGCGGTGGCGATGAAGCCCTGCTTCGGCTGATAGAGCTTCGGCAATTCGTCGAGCGACAGAAAGCCCTGCCACTCATAGCGGCCGTCGCCGGGCACCGGCATCAGGCCGTCGAAACTGGCGCGGCGCGGCGTCTTGCCGGCGGCGACCCAGCCGATATTGCCGCTGATATCCGCATAAACTTGGTTCTCCGACGGCGCGCCCCAGCGCCGCATCGCACCGAGGAAGCCGTTCCAGCTTTTCGCGGTCATGTAGTCCGACGAGCCGAAATAGGCCGAGGTGCCCGGCTCGAACCAGATCGAGCGCACGGCGAACGCATGCTTCTTGTCGGCGTCGACGAAGATCACCGGGCCGTGGCGGGTGAACTTCAGCTCGAGGTCGCGGTCGGCCTCGCCCTTCACCGCTTCCTTCTCGTGCACGATCCGCATGTCCTCCCAGCCGGTGCCGTAGCGGTACTGGTTCGGATTGTCGGGATTGAGCTCGTAGACGTAGAGGTCTTCCTGATCGACGTTGAAGATGGTCAGCCCGAACGCGATGGTGTCGTTGTGGCCGATCGAGATGCCCGGCAGCGCCGGCTCGCCGGCGCCGATCACGGAGATGCCGGGTGCGTTGAGGCCGACGATGTAACGCAGCGACGGCACCGAGTGCTCGCGATGCGGATCGTTGGCGAGGATCGGACGTCCGGTCGCGGTGCGCGATGCCGCGATCACCCAGTTGTTGGAGCCGATGGTGTCGCGCTGCTGATCGGCCTCGGCGAGGAACGTGTCGGGGTCGTGCGCCAGCGCCGCCTTCTGGTCCTTCGGCGCGGCGAACTTCACCGGCCGCGTGGCAAGATCGTAGGCGGCGAGCACCGCCTTCGGCACGCTGCAGGGATCGAGGCCGTCGGGAATCCTGGTGGTCCAGGTCGGCTCCAGCTTGACGCGGAAACGATCGGCATCGAGGCCGACAGCGCAGGCCACCCGCGAGCGCTTCACCTCGGAGGCGACGTTGCGCGTGAGACCATGGCTGCGGACGCGCACGACGTCCTCCGCCGACCACAAATCCGGCATCGTGCCTGCGATCCTGAACTCGATCGGCAGCGCGCGCTTGCCCGCCTGGACGTCGGCGACATAGGCGTTAACGCCGGCGACGAAGGCCTCCGCATAGGATTTCGCCTTCGGGCCATAGGCGGCCCATTCCGCATTCATGTCGCCGCGATAGAGGAACAGACGCAGCGCCTTGTCCTGCTCGGCATAAGCGGGGCCAAAGTCCTTCGCCAAGAGGCCGAGCCCGCGCTTGCGCCAGAGATCGATCTGCCAGAGCCGGTCACGCGCGGCGTTGAAGCCCTGCAGGAAGAACAGGTCGTGCTCGTTGCCGGCATAGATGTGCGGAATGCCCCAGACATCGACCAGGATCTGGCCCGGCACCTTCAGCCCCGCGACGTCGGTCTTGACCTCGCGCGCTGCGACGAGCGGGCTCGGTTTCTCGCGCGCGGTGGCGGGAGCGGCGAACATCGCGGCGCAGAGCGCGGCGGTGAGTAGCTTGGTGACCCGGTTGAGATCCGTGTTCATGTTGTTCTCCGATGGTTGTTATTGATTGTTGTGCGCACTTGACGAGATTGAATTGAGCGGCAACCGCAGCGGCGCTGCGCCCCCTCTCCCGCTTGCGGGTCGCGACGAGCAAAGCTCGCGCTGAGAGGGCTGGGGTGGGGGTGTCGCCGCTTGCGACACTCTTGGTGAGGAGAGAGCCCCCACCCGTAGCGCATCTGACGATGCGCTACGACCTCCCCCGCGAGCGGGAGAGGTGGAGAAACATCGCGGCGACACCGCTCCCCTACTCCCCCTCGTCGCTCGCCAGCACGCCCTTCACGGCGCGGGCCCAGCCGGCGAGCTTGCGCTCGCGCGTCGCCTGGCTCATCGCCGGCCTGAAGCGGTGCTCGAGCCGCCAATTGTCGGCGAACTTCGCGGGCTCCGGATAGACGCCGGCATCGAGGCCGGCGAGATAGGCGGCGCCTAGCGCCGTGGTCTCCTGGATCATCGGGCGATCGACCGGGGCGTTGAGCAGATCGGCGAGCCGCTGCATGGTCCAGTCCGAGGCGGTCATGCCGCCGTCGACGCGCAGCACGGTGTTGGCGGCGTTGGCCTCGGGCCAGTCGGTGCGCATCGCGGCCCACAGATCGAAGGTCTGGTAGCAGACGCTCTCCAAGGTCGCATGCGCGAGCTCGGCCGGGCCGGTGTTGCGGGTCAGCCCGAACAGCGCGCCGCGCACGCGCGGATTCCAGTACGGCGCGCCCATGCCGACGAAGGCGGGCACGAGATAGACGCTCTGCATGCTGTCGGATTTGTCGGCAAGCGGCCCGGTCTCGGCGGCGTGCTTGATGATGCCGAGGCCGTCGCGCAGCCACTGCACCGCGCTGCCGGCGACGAAGATCGAACCTTCGAGCGCGTAGGTGCGCTGGCCGCCGAGCTGGTACGCGATGGTGGTGAGCAGCTTGTTCTTCGAGGCCACCGGCGTGGTGCCGGTGTTGAGCAGCGCGAAGCAGCCGGTGCCGTAGGTCGACTTCATCATGCCGGGCTCGAAGCAGGCCTGACCGATGGTCGCGGCCTGCTGGTCGCCGGCGATACCGGAAATCGCGATCGGGCCGCCAAATAAGTCCGCCGTGCTCTCGCCGAACCGGGCGGAGGAATCTTTCACCTCGGGCAGCATCGAGCGCGGCACGCGCAGCAGCTTGATGAGGTCGTCGTCCCAGGCGCCGGTGTGGATGTTGAACAGCAGCGTGCGCGAGGCATTGGTGGCGTCAGTGGCGTGGACTCTCCCGCCGGTGAGCCGCCACAACAGATAGCTGTCGACGGTGCCGAACAGCAGTTCGTCGCGCTCGGCGCGCTCGCGCGCACCCGGCACGTGATCGAGGATCCAGGCCACTTTGGTGCCCGAGAAATAGGGATCGATAATGAGACCGGTCTTGGCCGAAATCGCAGGCTCATGGCCCTCGGCCTTGAGCCTGGCGCAGATGTCGGCGGTACGGCGGTCCTGCCAGACGATGGCGCGGTGCACGGCCTGTCCGGTGGCGCGGTCCCACACCACGGTGGTTTCGCGCTGGTTGGTGATGCCGATCGCGGCGATGTCCTTGGCCTTGAGGCCGGCCTTCTCCAGCGCCTCGCGGCACACCATCACGGTCGAGGTCCAGATGTCCTCCGGCTCGTGCTCGACCCAGCCGGAGGCAGGGAAATGCTGCGGAAACTCCTGCTGCGCGACGGCGGCGATGGAGATGTCGCCGCGAAACACCATGGCGCGCGACGATGTGGTGCCCTGATCGATGGCCAGCACGAAAGACATGAGCGTTTCCCTTAAAGAGCTTCATCCCGAGAAGGATTGGTGCAGGCGCAAAGGGAGCGGATTACCGCGGCGAGGTCAAGATTGGTGGTGAGTGTGGCCGGATGGTCGAGGCAAGAGTCCGCGACGGTATCAGTCCCGTCATCCTGAGGTGCGAGCGGAGCGAGCCTCGAAGGGTGCACGGCCCCCAAGTCGGGCCGTCGACCCTTCGAGGGCCGCTGAAGAAGCGGCCACCTCAGGGTGACGGTGATAGAGCGAACGCAAGGAGAGAGACAGAGTCCGATCACATCGGCCGGTAGGTCCTGACGTCGGCGGGGACGTTGACGCCGATCTTGATCGCACCGACCGCGCGGATGATGTCGTCACCGAGCAGCTGGGCGAAGCAGGCATAGCCCCAGTCGTTCATGTGCAGGCCGTCGGCGGTGACGAAATCGGTGATGGGGATCGCCTGTTTCTCGTGCCAGTCGCGCATCACCTCGAAGCGCGGGAAGATGCCGACATGGCGCAGCGCGGCGATGCGGCCGAGCAGCTTCACCATGCCGCGCGCGCTTTCGGGACGCTCGGTGACGCGCGGCGAATATTGCGGATCGACCAGCACGACGTCGGCGCCGGACGCCTGAAGGCGCGCCACGCCGTCCTCGACCTGCTTGGCGGTCTCGGCAGGATCGAGGTTGCGCAGCACCGCGTTGGTGCCGACCTGCCAGATCACCATGTCGGGATGTACGTCGATCACTTCGGTTTGCAGCCGCGCCATCATCTCGGGCGCGTCCTCGCCGCCCTTGCCGCGATTGAGCACGGTGATGTCGGCGGACGGATATTGCCGGCGCAACTGTCCGGCGAGCCGGTTGGGATAGGTGAATTCCGGCGCAGACGAACCATAGCCCTGGGTCGAGGACGAGCCGAACGCGATGATGACGACCGGCTTGCCGGCGGCGAGCTTGGCCGCGACATGCGGTAGCGAGCCGGTGCTGTTCGGCACACCCTTGGGCTGCTGACAGGGCACGCGGTGGAAGATGTCGCTGGCGGATTTCGCGGCCTGCTTCACCCTGTCGAACGCCTTCGCGGCGACGCCGGGTTGCGGCTGCTGAGCGGCGGTCGCTTCGATCGCGGCGGGCCTACTCGGCTCCGTCTTCGTGGCTTCAGCCTTGGTACCGGATGAGATCGCTGCATGCTGGTCGCCCTGCCCGGTCTGCGCGCGCAACGGCGCGACCGCGAGCAGTGCCAGCGCCGCAACGGCGCACAGACTCCGCTTTGCGGAAGCGCGAAAAGGAAAGGCAAAACGCATTTACTCTGCTTCCTTAATTCTGCTGCACCGGGCCCAGATGGGCCGCATCGATCACGAATTTCGCCAGTGCGCGGCCGAGACAGGCATGAACCTTCTTGGCCAGATCGACACCATGCGAGGTGCTGAACAGGTCAAAATATCCGGCGTCGCTCCACTGCTTCATAATCGCGAACCGGTCGAACAGCGGAACGTCGTGCTGCTGCGCCACCACCTTCATGTTGTCGAGATATGGCGGCGCAGAGATCATCGTCTCCGTACGCGGGCTGTATTGCAGATTGACCAGCACCACGTCGGTCCCGGCGTCCCGCAACGCAACAACGCCTTCGTTGATGGCGGTACGGAAATCGTCGGGATCGACTGCTCGCATAGCATCGACCGTTCCGGTCTGCCAGATAACCAAAGTAGGCTTTTTTGCTTCAACAAGCTTAACAAGAGTTCCCGCGGTCTCCTCGGCGGTGCTCTTTCCCTGTAATTCTACGGATAGATCGATCGTCGACGACGGCAACGCCTCCTTCAGCGCCGCCTGCAGCGTGGCCGGATAGGCGCTCGCCTCGTTGCCCTGGATGGTCGAGGAGCGGCTGCCGACGACCAGCACGTTGAGCGGCCGGTTGGACTTGATGGCGTCGGTGACCTTGGGCAGCGAGCTCTCGCTCGTAAGCAGATAGGCGGGCACGTCGCAGGGCGGCGGCGGTGCCGGCTCCGCCGTGTCGCCGGCGCGCGCGGGCGCCGCCGCCAAACCGGCCGTCAGGCAGGCTGCGAGCAGCGTCAGGCCCAGCATCGTCCGCGCGGACTTCATGCTCCCCCTCCCGCCAGATCGGCGTTGCCGGCGGCGCCTTTTTTCGAGGCGCCTTTGTCGGCGGAGTGTTTGTACCACGAAATGATCCACGCCATGCCGCACATGATGAGGATGCCGCAGACGCTGATCAAGGCGTGCAGTGCGGCACCGCCAGATACTTCGGCAAGCACGAAGTGACCGGCAAAGGCGAGGAAGACCCCGAGGCAGAATATCTCAAGCGAATGCTGGCCACACAGGATCAAAGGTCGCAGCCAGGGCGATTTCAGCCCCGGCCAGTCCTTGGGCAGGAAGCGTACGGTGAGCGCGGCGAGCGCCAGGAAGTGCGCGAACCGCAACACGTCCAGGTCGGTCTTGTTGATCGGATACATCCATTGCTCGATCACCTTCGGCATGATGTGGCCGAGCTGCGGCACGTACCAGGTCAGCGTCACGAAGAACGCCGCGACCAGATAGACGATGCAGATCCACATCGTGATGTTCGACGACAGGATGCGCGACATCCGCCGCGCGCCGCCGAGCGCGCACCAGGCGCCGAACACGAACAGCAATTGCCAGGCGAACGGATTGAACGCCCAGAAGCCGTTCGGGTAGGCCGAGAGATAGAGGTCGAACTGCCAGGTCAGCGCGTAGAGCACGACCGAGAGGCCGAGCGTGACGTCGGGCTTCCATTTCATCAGCCACAGGATCAGCGGCAGGAACAGCATCAAGACGATATAGAGTGGCAGCACGTCCATGTTGACGGGACGGAAGCGCAGCAGCAGCGCCTGGACGATGGTGACGTCGGGCTGCTTGAGGAAGTCCATGATCCCCATTTCCTCGCTGTAGAGCGGGTTCTCGAACGAGGTCGCGACATAGGAGATCTCGGCGAGGAAGATCGTGAACAGGAAGACATGCGCGACATAGATCTGCCAGACCCGGCGCAGGATGCGCGCGGTCGCGATCACGAAGCCGCCCTCCAGCATGGCGCGGCCGTAGACGAAGGCCGCGGTGTAGCCGGAGATGAAGATGAAGATCTCGGTGGCGTCGGAGAAGCCGTAATTGCGGATCGTCAGCCAGGTCAGAAGATTGGTCGGCAGATGATCGATGAAGATCAGCCACAGCGCGAGCCCGCGGAACAGATCGAGGCGGAGCTCGCGCTCGCCGGTCGCCGGCAGCGTGATCGCGGGCGCAGCAACCTTCGCCTCGACCTCAGCCTTTACCTCGGCCTTGGCGTCAGCCACCGGCGAACCGGCTATGGGGTCGGCAATCGAGCTCATCAAACACCGTGTCGGCCGCGGACGCCCCGCACGCCGTGCTGAAAAGATAATATCGGTCCGCGAGTTGCCGACAAAGCACGGAGTGCGGCGGCATGCGGCCGCGCTTTAGAGCGGAACTATGTTGAAACCGCGATGAACGGACCGCCCTTGGGCCGCCTTTTCACGGCCCGGCGGGCGATTGGTTCCGGCGGCTCAATTGGCTATGATGGCGCCCTGTTCGAGCATGATCCGGTCGAAAACGGACCATACGCCAGGACCATCGGATTGAGCCGCATGTACCGCGCCGTTACCCGCCAGATCGAAGTCACCGTCGAGCCGAACTTCATGCCGGAGCGCTCGTCGGTCGACCGGCGCGAATATTTCTGGTCGTACAAGATCGTGATCGTCAATTCGGGCCCGGAAACGGTGCAACTGCGGACGCGGCACTGGATCATCACCGACGCCGCCGGCCGCCGCCAGGAGGTACGCGGCGAGGGCGTGGTCGGCGAGCAGCCGGTGCTCGCGCCCGGCGAGCGCTTCGAATACACGAGCGGCGTGCCGCTGCCGACCGCCTCCGGCTTCATGACCGGCAGCTATCAGATGGTCACCGAAGCCGGCGAGCGCTTCGACATCGACGTGCCGACATTCTCGCTGGACAGCCCGAGCCCGGGCGGCAAAAGGGTGTTGAACTGACGCCTGCGTAGCCCGGATGGAGCGAAGCGCAATCCGGGGCAGGTGCATACGCGATTGGAGCGGCCCCGGATTGCGCGGAGCCTGTCATCGGGCGCGCGTTCGCGCGACCCGTTGGCTTCATCCGGCCTACGATGACGAACGCGCCTGCTCCACGCCGGCTTCCTGCGGCGTGAACTCATACACCGACGAGCAGAACTCGCAGGTCACGACGACCTTGCCGTCCTTCACCATCTCGGCGCGGTCGTTCGGCGCGAAGCTCTTCAGCATCGACGACACCGCATCGCGCGAGCAGGAGCACTGCGCGCGCAGCGTTTGCGGGTTGAAGACGCGAACGCCGCGTTCGTGGAACAGGCGATAGAGCAGCCGCTCGCCGGACAGATCGGGATCGATCAGCTCGACGGCCTCGACGGTCGAGATCAGCGACTGTCCCTCGACCCACGCATCGTCGTCCGGCACGCTATGCGTAGCCGTGCCTTCCGGCGCATCGCCGGGATGCAGATCGGCCTGCTTGGCCCGCTCGGGCGCCTTGGGCAGGAATTGCAGCAGGATGCCGCCGGCGCGCCAGTGCAGCTTGCCGCCCTCGCCACCGCGCATCTCCTCGCCGACCGCAAGCCGCACACGCGTCGGAATCTGCTCCGAGCGCAGGAAATATTCATGGGCTGCCTCTTCCAGGCCGCCGCCGTCGAGCGCGACCAATCCCTGGTAGCGGCTGGTGTTCGAGCCCTGATCGATGGTCATCGCAAGGTGGCCTTTGCCGAGCAGCTCGCCCGAGCTCTGGCCGTTCTTGAGGCGCGATGCGTCGTAGCGCGCATAGGCGCGCAGCCGGTCGGGCGCCTGGAAATCGACGATCAGGAGCGACACCGGACCGTCGGTCCGGGTCTGCAGAATGAAGCGGCCCTCGAACTTGACCGACGAGCCGAGCAGCGTGGTCAGCACGATCGCCTCGCCAAGCAGCTTGCCGACCGCGGGCGGATAATCGTGCTTGTGCAAGATCTCGTCGAGCGCGGGGCCAAGCCGGGTCAGCCGGCCGCGCAGGTCCAGCGCGCCGACCTCGAAGGCCAGCACGGCATCGTCGACAGGAACCGCTGAGGGCGCGCGAACCGGCGCCTCGGGCGTGATTTTGATGTCGGGGGATTGTGAAACCATGGCGCTCTATCTGGGGTCTCGGACCGCAAAACGAAAGGGGTTCACCGGAACGGATCTATCCGTCGTCCCTGCGAAAGCAGGGACCCATAACCACCAATGTGAGTTGCTGCATCAAGCTGGGGTCCCAGCTTTCACAACAATTGACAGCGGTGGTTATGGGTCCCGGGTCGCGCTGCGCTTGCCCGGGACGACAGCGCTTACTGATCTACGACTACGCGACCGCGTCGAAACACCAGGCCAGGATGCCCTTCTGCGCATGCAGGCGGTTTTCCGCCTCGTCGAACACCACGGATTGTGGCCCGTCGATCACCTCGTCGGTGACCTCCTCGCCGCGATGCGCGGGCAGGCAGTGCATGAACAATGCGTCCGGCTTGGCGAGCGACATCAGCTTGGCATTGACCTGATAGGGCCGCAGCACGTTGTGGCGGTGCTCGCCCTCCTTGTCACCCATCGACACCCAGGTGTCGGTGACGACGCAGTCGGCGCCGCGCACGGCGGCTTCCGGATCGCTGCCGAGCATGATCGGCGCGCCGGTCGCCTTGATCCAGTCGCGCATCGGCTTCTTCGGCGACAGCTCCGGCGGGGTTGCGACATTGAGCTGGAACTTGAACCGCTCGGCGGCATGCGCCCAGGAGGCCAGCACGTTGTTGTCGTCGCCGGTCCAGGCCACGGTCTTGCCCTCGATCGAGCCGCGGTTTTCCTCATAGGTCATGAGGTCGGCCATCACCTGGCAGGGATGCGAACGCCGGGTCAGGCCGTTGATGACGGGGACGGTGGCGTGAGCCGCGAGCTCGAGCAGCGCGTCATGGTTGAGGATGCGGATCATGATCGCATCGACATAGCGCGACAGCACGCGCGCGGTGTCGGCGATGGTCTCGCCGCGGCCGAGCTGCATCTCGGCACCGGTCAGCATGATGGATTCACCGCCGAGCTGGCGCATGCCGACGTCGAACGACACCCTTGTGCGGGTCGACGGGCGCTCGAAGATCATCGCCAGCGTCTTGCCTTCAAGCGGCTTCCTGCCCTTCTCATGCGCCTTCAGCTTCGCCTTCATGGCGGCTCCGGCGGACAGCATGTTGCGCAGCTCGCCGAGCGGCAGCTCGTTGATATCGAGGAAGTGACGGACCGGCTTGCTCATTATCCAGCCGCCTTCTTCGGCTGGGCCGCCGACAATGTCGCGCAGGCGCGCTCGAGCGCGGTGATCGACGTATCGATCTCGGCCTCGGTCACGATCAGGGGCGCCAGGAACCGTACCACATTGTCGCCGGCGCCGACGGTGAGCAGCTTCTCGTTGCGCAGTGCTGCGATCAGGTCGCCCGACGGCACCACGGCCTTGACGCCGATCAACAGCCCCTCGCCGCGCACCTCCGACAGCACGCCGGGATAGCGGTCGACGACGGAAGCGAGCTTCTGCTTGAGCAAGAGCGACATCTTTTGCACATGCTCGAAGAAGCCGGGTTTCAGCATGACGTCGAGCACGGCATTGGCGGCGGCGACCGCGAGCGGATTGCCGCCGAAGGTCGAGCCGTGCGAGCCGGGCGCCATGCCTTCGGCCGCTTTCGCGGTCGCCAGCACCGCGCCGATCGGGAAACCGCCGCCGAGCGCCTTGGCCAGCGACATCACATCCGGCGTGACGCCGGTGCGCTTGTAGGCGAACAGCTCGCCGGTGCGGCCCATGCCGGTCTGCACTTCGTCGAAGGCGAGCAGCAGGCCATGCTCGTCGCAGAGCGCGCGCAGCGCCTTGAAGAACGCCTGCGGCGCCGAGCGCACGCCGCCCTCGCCCTGCACCGGCTCGATCAGGATGCCGGCGGTGTGCGGACCGATCGCCTTCTTCAACGCCTCGATGTCGCCATGCGGCACCTGGTCGAAGCCGTCCATCGGCGGGCCGAAGCCTTCGAGATATTTCGCCGAGCCGGTCGCGGCCAGCGTGCCCAGCGTGCGGCCGTGAAAGGCGCCCTCGAAGGTGATGATGCGGTAGCGCTCGCCATGGCCCTTGGAGAAGTGATAATGGCGGACCAGCTTGATCACGCCCTCCATCGCTTCGGCGCCGGAATTGCAGAAGAACACGAAGTCGGCAAAGCTCTGCTCGCACAGCCGCGCGGCCAGCACCTCGCCGTCCGGGCTCTTGAACAGGTTCGACATGTGCCAGAGCTTGGTCGCCTGGTCCTGCAGCGCCTTGACCAGATGCGGATGCGCATGCCCGAGCGCGTTCACCGCAACGCCCGAGGTGAAATCGAGATAACGGTCGCCGTTGGTTGCGATCAGCCAGGCGCCCTCACCGCGCTCGAAGCCGAGATCGACCCTGGCGAAGACGGGGAGCAGATGCGACGTGGCAGCGTTGGTCATGGCGTTCACTGACGGTTTTTGAGCCGACAATTGCCGCGGGGCTTGACGCCAGCGCAGCAACGGCCAGCTTCGGAAAACAAAACGGCCGCCTTTGCGGGCGGCACGTGGCGGACATTCTATGCTGCGGTCGGTAGGTGTCAATCGCCACGAAGTGGCCTTCCTGCAATGCGAAACGAGCGCAATCCGGAGCATTCCGGTGCGGTGGAAAAGCCTCATCGCAATGCTTAACTGTATCGGAACATGTGGACGCACGGCCGCGGACTCTTGCGCCAGAGTCACGCCATATTGTAGCGTTTGGCCTGTCGGGTACGACATCTCGTGCGGCAGTACTGGACCCTCTAAGTAGCCTTCGTATCGCGCGTAAACGTTCGGGCGCAAGACCGCGCCCGGCGAGGGCTAAGGGATTCTGGCCGCAGGGATATTTGTCCAGATTGGCTCGCAGCGCCGCTCCAATGATTGGCCGGCGCTACGCGAAGGGAAGAATGCGATGACTGTATTGACCTGGTCCGACGATCGCGTCGAGCAGCTGAAGAAACTCTGGGAGTCTGGCCTGTCGGCCAGCCAGATCGCGGCGGAACTTGGCAATGTGACGCGAAACGCCGTGATCGGCAAAGTGCATCGGCTCGGCCTCTCCGGCCGCGCCAAGGCCCCCTCCACGGCCGCGCCGCGGCAGCGCAAGGCCCGCCCCGCCCAGCACATGATGCGGGTGGCGCGCCCGGTGTCCCGCGGCAACACCGCGCTGGCGCACGCCTTCGAGGTCGAGATGGAGCCCGATCCGATCTCCTACGACAATGTGGTGCCGATGAGCCAGCGGCTGTCGCTGCTCGAACTCAACGAGGCCACCTGTCACTGGCCGGTCGGCGATCCCTCAAGCCCGGAATTCTTCTTCTGCGGCGGCAAGGCGCTCGGCGGCCTGCCCTATTGCGCGCATCACTCGCGCGTCGCCTACCAGCCCGCCGCCGATCGCCGCCGGCCGTCGGCGAAACCGCAGATCAAGTGAGCACTCGGGAAACTACGGAAGACCTGAAAAACAAATCCCCGCGAAAGCGGGGATTTTTTTATGGCGCGTGGCCCGTTACATCATCGGCGTCGTCCCGGCGAAAGCCGGGACCCATAACCACTAATGCGTGTTGTTAGAAAGCCGTCTGGCCCCGTGCCGATTACGCCGGCCGCGGCGTATGGGTCCCGGCTCCCGTGCGCAATTGCGCACTAGGCCGGGACGACACCGTGCTACGGGATATGAATCCCGCAACGGCCATTACGGCTGCGGCTCGGCCTTGGCAAAGCGGTCGTCGAGCGCGTAGCCGGCGCCGCGCACGGTGCGGATCGGATCCTGCTCGCGGCCCGGATTGAGCAGCTTGCGCAGGCGGCCGATATGCACGTCGACGGTGCGTTCATCGATGTAGATGTCGCGGCCCCAGACGCTGTCGAGCAGTTGCTCGCGGCTGAACACGCGGCCGGGATGCTCGAGGAAGAATTCGAGCAGGCGATACTCGGTCGGCCCGAGATCGATCGGGCGGCCCGAGCGCGCCACGCGGCGCTTCTCGCGGTCGAGCTCGATGTCGCCATAGGTCAGCACGGTTGCAAGCCGCTCCGGGCTCGCGCGGCGCAAGAGGCCCTTCACCCGCGCCAGCAGCTCCGGCACCGAGAACGGCTTGACGATGTAATCGTCGGCGCCGGTGGCAAGCCCGCGCACGCGCTCGCTTTCCTCGCCGCGCGCGGTCAGCATGATGATCGGAAGCTGCTTGGTCTCGGGCCGCGCCCGCAGGCGGCGGCACAGCTCGATGCCGGACAGGCCCGGCAGCATCCAGTCGAGGACCACGAGGTCGGGAACGCGCTCCTTCAGCCTCGTGTCGGCATCGTCGCCGCGCCCCACCGTCTCGACATCGTAGCCTTCCGCATCGAGGTTGTAGCGCAACAGCGTCGTCAGCGCTTCCTCGTCTTCGACTACCAGAATGCGTGCGCTCATCGGTTTAAGTTCTTTCTCTGTGGTGATCCGTTGCCCAGACGCAAACCGAAACGCTTACTTCCTTGAGCATAGTCCCCGCGGAAACGAATTGTCGCGAGGATCGTCCAGTTTCACTCTTGCCGGTTTCGCGCTTGCCGATGATGCCTTCAGTTGCCCGGCACCGTGGTGGCAAAAGTGGTCATGTCCCCCTTCGGGCGCTTGTCGGTGATCTGCTGGCCCTCGATCATGTAGAACACGGTCTCTGCGATATTGGTAGCGTGATCGCCGATCCGCTCGATGTTCTTGGCGCAGAACATCAGATGGATGCAGAACGAGATGTTGCGCGGATCTTCCATCATGTAGGTGAGCAGTTCGCGGAACAGCGAGGTGCAGATCGCATCGACCTCCTCGTCGCCCTTCCAGACGTTCATCGCCGCCGGCAGGTCGTGCGCGGCGTAGGCGTCGAGCACCGACTTGACCTGCGACAGCACGAGGTCGGTCATGTGCTCGAGGCCGCGGATCAGCTTCAGCGGCTGGAAATCGCTCTCCAGCGCCGCGACACGCTTGCCCATGTTCTTGGCGAGGTCGCCGATCCGCTCGAGGTCGGTGGCGACGCGCATCGCGCTGACGATCTCGCGCAGGTCGATCGCCATCGGCTGGCGGCGCGCGATCGTCAGCACCGCGCGCTCTTCGATGTTGCGCTGCAGATTGTCGATCTCGATGTCGGCGGCGACCACGCGCTTGCCGAGCGCGACGTCGCGACGGATCAGCGCGTCGACCGACTCGGTAATCATCCGCTCGACCAGGCCGCCCATCTCGGCGACCAGGCGGGTCAACTCCTGCAGGTCGCTGTCGAATGCCTTGGCGGTATGTTCAGAAGCCATCGCTTGTCTCCCTCAAACCATGATCCCGGGGATCATGGTTTCGTGTCCTGAATTTTAGCATGCCCTGATCGGAAAACCGGTTTCCACTTTTCCGGATCATGCGCCGGTCAACCGAACCGGCCGGTGATGTAGTCCTGGGTGCGCCGATCGCTCGGTGAGGTGAAGATCTTGTTGGTGTCGTCGAACTCGATCAGCTCGCCGAGATACATGAAGGCGGTCTTGTCGGAGACGCGCGCCGCCTGCTGCATGTTGTGGGTGACGATCGCGATCGTGTAGTCCTCGGAGAGCTCCTGGATCAGCTCCTCGACCTTGGCGGTCGAGATCGGGTCGAGCGCCGAGCACGGCTCGTCGAACAGGATCACCTCGGGGCGCACCGCCACGGTGCGCGCGATGCACAGGCGCTGCTGCTGGCCGCCGGAGAGCGACAGGCCGGACGCGTTCAGCTTGTCCTTGACCTCGTTCCACAGCGCGCCGCCGCGCAGCGCCTTCTCGACCCGGTCGTCCATCTCGGACTTCGAGATCTTCTCGTAGAGGCGGATGCCGAAGGCGATGTTCTCGTAGATCGTCATCGGGAACGGCGTCGGCTTCTGGAACACCATGCCGACCCGCGCGCGCAGCAAGTTGAGGTCGAGCTTGGGGTCGAGAATGTTGGTCTGGTCCAGCATCAGCTGGCCGACCGCGCGCTGGCCCGGATAGAGGTCATACATCCGGTTGAAGATGCGCAGCAGGGTCGACTTGCCGCAGCCGGACGGGCCGATGAACGCCGTGACGCGGTTGGTGCCGAGCGTCAGGTTGATGTTCTTCAGCGCGTGGTGCTCGCCGTAATAGAAATTGAGATTGCGCACCGTGACTTTCGGCGGCGCTTCAGGCAGCGGAACCTGGGGAACGTGGCCCGCGGCAGTCGTGGAGACGGAAAGCTCGGTCATTTTGCGGCCCTTTCGGCACCAAGGATACGCGCGCCGATATTCAACGCGAGCACGGTGAATGTAATGAGCAGCGCACCGCTCCACGCCAGCTCTTTCCAGTAGGCGTAGGGGCTCTGCACGAAGTTGTTGATGGTCACCGGCAGGTTGGCCATCGTCTTGGTCAGATCCAGGCTGAAGAACTGGTTCGACAGCGCGGTGAACAGCAGCGGCGCGGTCTCGCCGGCGACGCGGGCGGTCGCCAGCAGCACGCCGGTGATCAGCCCCGATCGCGCGGCACGATAGGCGATCCGCTTGATCACCAGCGAACGCGGCAGGCCGAGCGCGGAGGCGGCCTCGCGCAGCGGATTGGGCACCAAGAGCAGCATGTCCTCGGTGGTGCGCAGCACGACCGGGATCACGATCACCGCGAGCGCGAGGCTGCCTGCGATCGCCGAGAAGCCGCGCATCGGCACCACCACCGCACCATAGATGAACAGGCCGATGATGATCGACGGCGCGCTGAGCAGGATGTCGTTGATGAAGCGGATCACCGAGGTCAGCTTGTCGTGCTTGCCGTATTCGGCGAGGTAGGTGCCGGCGAACAGGCCAAGCGGCGCGCCGATGCCGACGCCGATCACGGTCATGATGACCGAGCCGACGATGGCGTTGAGCAGGCCGCCTTCGGTCGAGCCGGGCGGCGGCGTGTTCTGGGTGAACAGCTGCACGCTGAGGCCGGCAAGGCCGTTGTAGAGCAGCGTGATCAGGATCAGCGCCAGCCAGGTGACGCCGAACAGCGCCGCGCCGACACAGAGTGCGCGGATGACGATGTCGCTGCGGCGGCGGGATTTGTAGATCGGGTTCATGGCGTTACTTCCCCGCCTTCTTTTCAAGCCGCATCAGCATCAGCCGCGCGCCGGCGAGCACGAAGAAGGTCAGCACGAACAACAGCAGGCCCAGCAGGATCAGGCCGGACTGATGCAGGCCGTCGCTCTCGGCGAACTCGCTAGCGATCGCCGCCGAGATCGTGGTGCCCGGCGCGAAGATCGACGACGAGATCCGGAACGAGTTGCCGATGATGAAGGTCACCGCCATGGTCTCGCCGAGGGCGCGGCCGAGCGCCAGCATGATGCCGCCGATCACCCCGACGCGGGTGTAGGGGATCACGACGTTGCGGACGACTTCCCAGGTGGTGCAGCCCATGCCGTAGGCGGCTTCCTTCAGCACCGACGGCACGGTCTTGAACACGTCGACCGAGATCGCGGTGATGAAGGGCAGCACCATGATCGCAAGGATCAGCGCGGCGTTGAACAGGCTGAGATAGGACGGCGGACCGGCGAACACCGCGCCCAGCACCGGGACGCCTTCGAAGATCCGGATCATGAAGGGCTGGAAGGTGTTGGCCAGGAACGGGCCCAGCACGAAGAAGCCCCACATGCCGTAGATGATCGACGGGATGCCGGCGAGCAGCTCGATCGCGATGCCGATCGGGCGGCGCAGCACTTGCGGGCAGAGCTCGGTGAGGAACACGGCGATGCCGATGCCGACCGGAATGGCGATCATCATCGCGATGACGGAGGTGATCAGCGTGCCGTAGATCGGGCCGAGCGCGCCGAGCACCGGCGGATCGGCCGAGGGCGCCCAGCGCTGCGTCCACAGGAAGGCGAAGCCGTATTCCTTCATCGCCGGCCAGGCGCCGACGATCAGCGACAGGATGATGCCGCCGAGGATCAACAGAACCGAGATCGCCGAGATGCGGGTGATCCAATAGAAGGTGAGGTCACCGAGCTTGAAGGCGCTGAGGGCCTTGGCGCGATCGTAAGGTCCCGCGGCTTCCATCACATCGCTCTGAACAGCCATGTCTGCCACGCCAATCCCCTCTTTAGTATGCAAAAAAGCCACGCAAACCGCTACGCCCCGAAGCGATCTTCACTGACGCATTTGGCCGGGCGTCGTCGTTCCAGCCACGCCTCTTGAGGCGCGAACCCCCGGCCTCGATCCCGCGCTTGTTGCCGCGGTGATGGAGACCGGGTCTTGGTCGCTCAACCTGTGCCGCGATCGAGTCGGCACAGGTCCTGCCGCAACGTCGGCCTTAGCTCTTGATGTCCGACGACCAGGTCTTCTCGATCAGCTTGACGACCGCGTCCGGCATCGGGATGTAGTCGAGCTCTTCAGCTGCCTTGTCGCCCTTCTCGAAGGCGTACTTGAAGAACTTGAGCGCTTCCTGCGAGGCCGCCTTGTCAGTCGAGTCCTTGTGCATCAGGATGAAGGTCGCCGCGGTGATCGGCCAGGAGGCTTCGCCCGGCTGGTCGGTCAGGATCACGTAGTAGCCGGGAGCCTTGGCCCAGTCGGCGTTCGAGGCGGCGGCCTGGAAGGCAGCGATGGTCGGCTGCACGGTCTTGCCGGCCTTGTTGACCAAGCCGGTGTAGGTCAGCTTGTTCTGCTTGGCGTAGGCATATTCGACATAGCCGATCGCGTTCTTGGTCTGGCTGATGTTGCCGGCAACGCCTTCGTTGCCCTTGGCGCCGACGCCGACCGGCCATTCGACCGCGGTGCCGGAACCGACCTTGGACTTCCAGTCGGCGTTCGACTTGGAGAGATAGTCGGTGAAGTTGAAGGTGGTGCCCGAACCGTCCGAACGGCGCACGACGGTGATGGCGTCGGCCGGCAGGGTCAGCTTCGGATTGAGCTTGGCGATCGCCGCGTCATTCCACTTCGTGATCTTGCCGAGATAAATGTCGCCGAGCACTTCGCCCGACAGGATCAGGTCGCCCGGCTTGATGCCTTCGAGGTTCACGACCGGGA
Source organism: Bradyrhizobium sp. UFLA01-814 (assembly GCF_046718885.1). Lineage (NCBI taxonomy): Bacteria > Pseudomonadati > Pseudomonadota > Alphaproteobacteria > Hyphomicrobiales > Nitrobacteraceae > Bradyrhizobium > Bradyrhizobium sp. UFLA01-814. The sequence goes on from NZ_JAQOSR010000040.1 coordinate 18,411, forward strand.
CGATCGCGCCCATCACCATCGGCCACTGGACGAGGCCGTCCTTCTCGAGTTGCTCGTGCTTGAGCGGCGCGTCGGTGGCGCCGAAGGTCACGGTCTTGGCCTGGATCTGCTTGATGCCGGCGCCGGAGCCGATCGACTGGTAGTTCAGACCGTTGCCGGTCTCCTTTTTGTAGGCGTCAGCCCACTTCGAATAGATCGGGAACGGAAACGTCGCGCCCGCGCCGGTAATATCGGCAGCGAAGGCCGACGTCGAAGCGGCGATCATGCCGGCTGCGACGATTGCTTTGATGAAATTCATGGGTTGTCTCCATCCAGTGAGCGAAGCGCCGAATGCGCCCGATCGCGCTCACGCCGGTCCATCTAGGAGCGGTCGGTGCTGCTTTTACGAAGGTTGGATGACAGTTGGATGACAGCGCTAAGCAGCTGAAAATGCTTAGCTTTGGGTTGGTGACGGGGTCTTCGGGCGGGGAAAACAGGCGGTAAAAGTGGCGCCGTTCTTGGGCACGCTCTCGATCAAAAGACGCCCGCGATGACGGTTAAGAATATGTTTCACCAACGATAATCCGAGGCCCGTTCCGCCTTGGTTGCGGCTGTCGCCGACGTCGACCCGGTAGAAGCGCTCGGTCAGTCGCGGCAGGTGCTCCGGGGCGATGCCGGGGCCGAAATCCCGTACCATGACACGGATTTCGGGGGTCCCCTCGCCCGATGCGCCCGAAACGGCCTGATTCAGCGACACTATGACGCGGCCCCCGGAGGCGCCGTATTTGAGAGCGTTCTCGATCAGGTTCTCGAACAGGCGGAGCAGTTCCTCGCGGTCGCCGGCGATCATGACCGGGGCCTGAGGCAAATCGACCTCGATCTCGACCTGGCGCTCGCTGGCCAGTGCCTCGAGCCCGTCGGCCACCTGGCGGATGATCGGCACGATATCGATCGAGGCCTCGGGCCGTACATGGGCCGACAGTTCGACCCGCGACAGCGACAGCAAGTCGTCGATCAGCCGCGCCATGCGGGTCGCCTGGGTGTGCATGATGCCAAGGAAGCGCTCGCGCGCCCGTGCGTCCTCACGCGCCGGCCCCTGCAGCGTGTCGATGAAGCCAGACAGCGCGGCGAGCGGCGTGCGCAGCTCATGGCTGGCATTGGCGACGAAGTCGGCGCGCATCTCCTCGACCCGGCGCAGCGGCGTCAGATCGTGGAAGGTCATCAGCATGCATTTCTCGGTGCCGCCGAACTGGGTCGGCACCGGCACCGGCGTGATCACCAGTTCCATCCAGCGATCGACCGGAACGTGGTCGGTGTAGGTGGCGCGGCGCGGCTCGGTGGTCGCGATCGCCTCGCGCAGCGCGGTGATGATCTCCGGCGAACGCAGGGCAAATTGCGCCAGTTCGTTCTTGCGCAGCGCGGGCGCGAGCTGCGCCGCGGCGGTGTTGAGATGGATGACGCGGCCGGCGCGATCGAGCAGCACGGCCGGGTCCGGCATGCCGGCGACGACCGCGCTGACCGCAGCGGCCTCAACCGGATTGACGCCGCGGACATCCTCGCGCGAGGTTCCGGCATCATGCAGCCGCCACGGCACCAGCGCCGCGGCCGCGATGCAGACGAACACGGCGCAGGCGCGCACCAGCGACAATTCGCCGAGCGCGACCACCACGCTCAACGCCAGCGCTGCGGCAAGCAGGATCAGCGCGGAGTGGCGCAACCGGTCGGGCCAGGGCGAGAAGATGGAGGAATGCGAATCGTCAACTGCCATCGCGGCGGCTTTCATCCCGTCGGTTCATGTCTCGCCCAGGCGCGGTCATAGCGACCTTCCCTCGGGAGGCATCGGGCCGCTTCATCAGACCCCGGAGTCACCGCGCTTGCGAACCAGAACCGCCTCATGGTGCGGCTCGGCGCGGGGACCCGAATCAGCCTGCGGCAGCCGTTTGAGTCGGGCGCCGACGATAACCTCCCGAAACGTCAGCAAGATTACAGATATGACGAACGGCGCAATATAGTAGAGCAGCCGGAACAGCAGCATACCGCCGAGCAGGTCCTCGCGGTCCATCTGCCAGAGGCCGACCAGCATGGCGGCGTCGAACACCCCGAGGCCGCCGGGGGAGTGGCTGGCGAAGCCGAGCAGGGTCGCCGACACGAAGATGACCGCGACCACGACGAAGCCGAGATTTGGCTCGTCCGGCACCAGTACGTACATCGCCAGCGCGCAGAAGCCGAGGTCGAGGATACCGATCGCGATCTGCAGCAGCGTCAGCGGACCGCCCGGCAGGGTCACCGTCCAGGGGCCGCGCCCGACCACCCGCGGCTGGGTCCAGACCCAGACCACATAGGCGACCAGCGCGGTGATGATCGCGAATGCCAGCGCCCGGTTGAGCCAGGGCGGCAGCTGGTCGATGTTGGCGGCGGCCTCCGGGTGGTAGGCGATGCCGAGCCCGAGCACCGCGGCATTGCCGAGCCAGAAGGTGAGGCCGGCGAGAAAGCAGATCTTGGCGACGTCGATCGCGTTCAACCCCCACGCCGAATAGATCCGGTAGCGCACCGCGCCGCCGGTGAAGACGCTGGCGCCGACATTGTGGCCGATCGAGTAGGAGGTGAAGGCCGCGAGCGCGTTGATGCGGTAGGGCACATGGGCGTGACCGATCGCGCGCACCGCGAACAGATCGTAGAAGGTCAACGTGAAGTAGCCCGCCGCGACGAACAGTCCCGCCAGGGCAATCTGCCGCGGCTCGGTGCTCTTGATGGCCTCGAGCACCTCGTTGGTGTCGATGCCGCGCAGCATGTGATACAGGACGTAGCAGGCGATGCCGATGACGGCGATGCTGATGACAACACCCAGCCGATGCAGGATTTGCTTCTGGCGCAGAAACGCCATCGCCCTGCGTATTGCTTCCAGCATCTAGACCTCGAATTGCGATCCCGCGACGACGGCTCCCGGGCGAACTCCGCCGGCGCTTCGCTGTGCCCTGGCCCGTGTAGCGCGTTTTAAACCGGAGTGGAATTCGTCAAAAGACAATAAAACGCGCATCTTCAAGATATTACGGATGATTCATGACAGCGGGTGCACAAATATGCGCGTTTCCCGCCGCCTTCGACAAGACTTGACATGCGCGTGCGCGCAGTTAGCCCGCCGAACGGTCCGCAAGGCCATCCGGAAAACTACGGTGAAGCACCGGCACGGCCGAATAGAGAATGATCTTCCGCTAGCCAGCCGACAGGCGCTCGGCTGATCGTCAATCCCGCGCGGCCGTGACCGCGGCGACGATCTCGGCGGCATCGGGAAAATGTCCCTTGGCGCGCCTGGCGACAACCTCGTCGCCAAGCTTGACCTCGAAGATGCCGCCCTTGCCGGGGATCAGCGTCGCATCGACGCCAAGGCGCTCGCGCAACAGCGCCGCGGCCTCTTTCGCGCGCTTCTCATAGCCGCACGGCCGGCAATAGGTGATCGAGACATTCCTCATGTCGCGCCCTCTTTGCTCTCATGCGGCATGGCGCTGCGCGGAGGCGGCCTCGATGCCGGCGATCCAGCCGGCCACAGAGCGGCCGATCGCCTCCGGATGATCCTCCTGCAGATAATGCCCGCCCGCGCCGAGTTGAATGACCGCGCAATGCTTGAGCGTCTTGGCGAATTCGGCGGCAAAGGCCGGTGACACCAGCGCCCCGGGCGACCCAACAAACAGCAGCTTCGGATAGGTCGATGCCGCGAGCGCGGCATGCGCCGCCGTGAGCGCCTGAGTAACGTCGGCCGGCTCGCCCGCGATCGGCAGTTCGCGCGGCAGCATCAAGGTCGGCATGCGGCTCTCGCGCGTCGCAAACGGCGCGCGGTAGGCGGCCATCTCCTCCTCCCTGAGCGTGCGCAGGATCGAGCCGGGCAGCACGCGTTCGACGAACGCATTGTTATCGAGGATCATCGCCTCGCCCACGCCCGGCGTGCGGAATTTCCGGAACGTCTCCCGCGCGGCGTCGTGCTGGTGGAAGTCCGACCAATCGCGCATCGGGCGGATGAACTCCATGAAAGCGAGCCCGCGCACCAGTTGCGGACGGCGTGCCGCGAGGTGGAAGGCAAGCGCCGTGCCCCAGTCCTGGGCGACGAGATAGGCCGAGGCGATGCCGAGTTCGTCGATCAGCGCGTCGAGATAGTCCGCCTGGTCGAAGAAGCGATAGCTGATGTCGGGCTTGCCGGATTGGCCGTAGCCGATCAGGTCGGGCGCGATGCAATGCCCGACGGGGGCGACCAGCGGCATGATGTTGCGCCAGATGTAGGACGACGTCGGATTGCCGTGCAGGAACAGCACATGCGGCGCGTCGCTGCGGCCGGTCTCGCGATAGGCCATCGTGCTCCCGAGCACGGCGCGATGATGCAGGCTGATATCGGCGGATATGGTCATGGCAACTCCTTGAACACGGTTTGGAATGCGATCGTCTTGAAACGCGTCAGCGCCGCTTCGCTGCGTTCGACCTTCATGCGCAGCATCGCGCCCTGCCAGGATGCGAGCAGGAAATCGGCCAGCTGATCGGGATCGAAGTCGGAGGCGATCTCGCCCATGGCCTGAGCCTCGGCGATGCAGGCGGCAAACGGCGCGCGCCATTCCCGGAAGATGTCGTCGAGCTGCTCGCGCAGCATCTCGCTGGAGCCCGACGCCTCGAGGCTGAAATCGCCGATCAGGCAGCCGCGGGTGAAACCGTCATGCGTGAGCTTGCCGGTGATCAGATCGAGATAGCTTCTCAGCCTTTCGCGCGGCGCCAGCGTCGTGTCGCCCAGCGCTTCGGCGACGAGGCCGCGCACATAGAGGAAGTAGCGGTCGAGCACCTCGGACGCGAACAGCTCCTTCGAGCGGAAATGGTTGGTGAAGGAGCCCTGCGGCGCACCGGCGGCGGCGGTGACGTCGCGCACGCTGGTGCCGTGATAGCCGGTCCGGAACATTTCCTTCAGGCCGGCGTCGAGGATGGCATCGCGGAGAGAGGGTTTTGGCATGGCTGCGATTTAATACGTACGTACGTATTAATGTCAAGCGCTAAAATGAATGCGGCTCGCCCTGCGCTTGGCGACGCCGCTCAGGCCCGTCGGATCAAGAGGTTGAGGTTAGCTCGCGGGCTTGCTGCGCGAAACCACCCAGTCGCGCAGCCAGGAGCCGATCGCGCAGCCGACGAGATAGAGCGCGAACATGACCAGGAAGAGATCGAGCCAGTAGCCGAACCGGCCGGGCACGATCCGCGCGAACGACGCCGCCACCAGCGCGGCGGCGAGCAGTGCCAGCCAGCGCATCCAGACCTTCGAGACGCCCTGCGCCCGATGCACCACCGCGATCCAGCCCATGCAGAAGCCGAGCAGCGCCGCGCCGAGCAGCCAACCCCAGAAGAATGTCGCGAGCACGGTCATCGCTACTTCACCACGAATTCGATGCGGCGGTTCTGCGCCTTGCCGTCTTCACTCTCGTTGCCGGCCAGCGGCTGCGTGCTGCCGTAGCCGATCGGCGTGAAGCGGCTGGCGGGCAGGCCGGCGCGCACGAGGTAATCCACCACGGCCTGCGCGCGCCGCTCCGACAGCGCCTGGTTGGCGGCCTCCTCGCCGTCGCTGTCGGTATGGCCGGCGATCTCGATCGTCGCATTGGGGCAGCGCAACGCAGTCTCGATCAGGCGGTCGAGCAGGCCGGCGGAATCCGGCACGATGTCGGCCTTCCCCGACTCGAAGCGGATCTTGCCCTTTGAGAGGATTTCGGAAAACAGCTGCTGGCACACCGTGGGATCGACCGGGGCAGCCGCCGGCTTGACCGTGACCTCGGCCTTGTACTGCCAGCCCTGTGGAAAATCCTTGCCGAGCCCGTCGCGGATCTGGCCTGCGGCGGCATCGTAGAGCGCATCGCCCGACAGCTTCACCTCGCGGTCCGATACCACCAGCGTTCCGGTCGACAGCCGCGACAGCGCGCCGAGCGCGGGCACCACCGCGGCCGCGAAACCCGACGGCGCGCCGACGCTGGCCTTGAGGTTGTCGACCACCTTCTCGCTGAAGAACTTGCGGCCGGCGGCTGCGACCAGCGCAGCATGCACGTTGTTGTCGGGCACGTAGCCGGTCAGCGTCAGCGTCACCGCGACCGGGTCCTTGTAGGCCTGGAACACGTAAGGCGGCGCCTTGATGTCGTTGGCGGCGATCGAATAGCCTTCCGGCAGGTTCTTCAGCGCCGCGGCGACCGCCTCGCGTCCGCCGAGCTCGCGCGCCATGCCGGCGAGGGCAACCTTGTTGTCGGTCAGCGTGATCTTGCCTTCCTTCAGCTTGCCGATCTGGTCGAGCAACAGCAGCGCCGCCGCGTCGAACCGCAACGGCGCGCCGCGGGCGAGCACCATCTGATCCACCACCTCGACACCGCCGAGACTGGCCTTCGCGGCCTCGGTCAACTTCCCCTTGCTCGACGGCAGCGGCGCATTGCCGCCGAGCGTGACCCGCACCACGTCGCGTTCGGCGGACCAGACAAAGGGCTTGGCTTCGGGAACAAGGCGGGTCTCGTCGTTCACCAGCCGCACGCCGGGCACAGCTTCGACCGACGCCACCGCGCTGAGGCGGCCGTCTTCGGAGAAGGCGTTGGCCGCGAACGTCACGTCGCGCCCGTCGACGCTGATGCGGCGCTTGTCGAGGACAGTGTCCTTCAGTGCGGTATTAGAGCGCGCGGCAAGGTCCGCTTCGACCGTTGTGGTGCTGGTCCAGGCCGCAATACCCCAAAGCACGACCAGTGGAATCACCCCCGGCCACCACTTGCTACTCCACTTGAAAAGTCCGTGCATTCAGCGTCCTGCGGGGTCGGGAACCAGAGAGAAAACAAACCCTTGGCTGACTGTCAAACCCCAAATGACGCCCATGGCGGGGGCGCCATGTCGGACCGGGATAACAGTTTCTTCAGTGGTCTTTCGCTAAGTTTGCCGCGGAATGCAAATCGGCCGGCCCGCGCCCTCATGAAACAACTCCGCAACACCGTGATCCGTGCCGGCATGGAGGCGTTGTATTTCTCGGGTGCGCATATCCTGCTGCGTCCGATCTTCGCCGGCGTCGGCGCCATCTTCATGCTGCATCACGTCCGCCCGCGGCGCGGCGATGCGTTCCAGCCGAACCATCATCTCGAGGTCACGCCGGACTTCCTGCGCGCGATGCTGACGCATCTGCGCGCGCTCGACGTCGACGTGATCAGCATCGACGAGGCGCATCGCCGTCTCAGCGAACGGAATTTCGCACGGCGCTTCGCCTGCTTTACCTTCGACGACGGCTATCGCGACAACCGCGATTTCGCGCTGCCGGTGATGCGCGAGTTCGGCGCCCCGTTCACGGTCTATGTCGCGAGCGATTTCGCCGAGGGCTGCGGCAGATTGTGGTGGATCGCGCTGGAGCGGGTGATCGCGGCGGCGTCCGCGATCGAGGTGCCGATCGACGGCACCATGACACGGATCGACACCGCGACGGCACCGGCCAAGCGTACTGCTTTCGGCCGCATGCACGACTGGCTGCGTTCCCTGCCCGGCGAGCAGGAGATGCAGGCCGAGATATCAGCGCTGTGCGCCCGTCACGGCGTCGACGAGACCGGCATCGCGCGCGAGCTCTGCATGTCCTGGGACGAGTTGCGCGGCTTCGCCGACGACCGGCTGGTGACGATCGGCGCGCACACCATCACCCATTGCAATCTCGCCAGGCAGAGCGAGACCATCGCATCGTTCGAGCTCGCGACCAGCCGGGCGCGGATCGAGGATGCGCTGCAGCGGCCGGCATTGCATCTCGCCTATCCCTATGGCGACCGGATCGCCGCCGGGCGGCGTGAATTCGCCCTCGCCCGGTCGATCGGCTTTCGGACCGCGGTGACGACGCGGCCGGGCATGCTGTTTGCCGAAAGCGCCGACCATCTGACCGCCCTGCAGCGGGTCTCGCTGAACGGCAATTACCAGGACGCGCGCCTGCTGCCGGTGCTGACATCAGGCGCAGCCACCGCGGTGTGGAACGGCTTTCGCCGCATCGACGCTGCGTAACGCGTTTCCCGTTTTCATCCCGACTCGACGCAACCCAATTTCGGTCTGACTTCCCGTTCCCCCTGAAAGGGGGAAGGTCGGGATGGGGGTCAGCCACAAGCGACGGTGCCTGGCGAGAGAGCAGATCCCCACCCGCTTTGCTCTGTCGAGCAAAGCGACCTCCCCTTTTCAAGGGGAGGTACCGATCCCTCCCCTCTCCTTGACTCGCTCCCCGGGCGCGCCCAGAACCACTGGCAACGCAATGGAGGAGCGCATGTTCAAGGATCTGTTTTCGCTGAAGGGCCGCGTCGCACTGGTGACCGGGGGATCGCGCGGCATCGGCAAGATGATCGCGGCCGGCTTCCTCGCGCAGGGTGCCGCCAGGGTCTACATCACCGCGCGCAAGGCAGGTCCCTGCGAGGCGACCGCCCAGGAGCTGTCCGCCGCCTATGACGGCGAATGCATCGCGCTGCCGATCGACATCTCGACCGTCGAGGGCTGCGAAAAGCTCGCGGGCGAGATCATCAAGCGCGAGCCGAAGCTCGACATCCTCGTCAACAATGCCGGCGCGGCTTGGGGCGCAGACTTCGACGAATTCCCGGAGAGCGGCTGGGACAAGGTGATGAACCTCAACGTCAAGTCGATCTTCTTCCTGACCAAGGCGCTGGCCAAGCCGCTGCGCGCGGCGGCGACGCACGACAGGCCGGGCAAGGTGATCAACATCGCCTCGATCGACGGCATCTTCGTCAACCCGATGGAGACCTATTCCTATGCCGCGAGCAAGGCCGCGGTGATCCATCTGACGCGCCGCATGGCGACCCGCCTGGTCAAGGACAACATCAACGTCACCGCGATCGCGCCCGGCGCCTTCAAGTCGGACATGAACCGCGCCGCGCGCGACCACGCCGACGAGGTCGCCAAGCGCGTGCCGGCGAAGCGCGTCGGTACCGACGAAGACATGGCGGGCACCGCCATCTACCTCGCCTCGCGCGCCGGCGACTATGTCGTGGGCAACACCATCGCGGTCGATGGCGGCGTGGTCTACGCGACGGCAGGGCTGGAGATCGCGGGGTAAGCGGCCGCGCCTTCTAAAGCAACTGCGCGACCGATCTATGGCAACGGCCCCGCCGAAGGACGGGGCCGTTTTGTCGCTGGCTCACCTGCTTCCAAAGGGCTGTGACGCCTCTGGCGCATGTCATTCAAATGCATTACATTCGATGCGAGTGAAGGAGATCGCTATGGCTTCGAATGCCCTGGTCCAAACCCGCATCGATGCGGAGGTAAAGGAAAAGGCCACCGAGGTTCTGGAGAACATGGGTCTCACGGTATCCGACGCCGTGCGGATCCTACTGACACGCACGGCCAATGAAGGAATGCTTCCACTGGAGCTCGTGAGCAACAGCCAGGCTTACGACAGCTGATTTCGCGAGAAGGTGCACCAGGCGTTGGCGGATACCCGGCCCGGTCTCGATGATTCCGAGGTCGAAGCGCATTTCGCGCAACGCCGCGCCGCCGCGCTTCGAAAAGCGACAGGGCGTAAGCGGTGAAACTCGTCTGGTCGCGCTTCGCGTCATCCGATCGCGACGACATTTCAGCTACATCGAGGCCGAGAATCCCCGTGCCGCGGTCCACGTCGATGAACAGATTGCCGATGCTGCGCGGCGCCTGCTCGACTTTCCTGACAGTGGCCGGCCCGGGCGCGTCGCCGGCACGCGCGAGTTGGTCATCCCGCGCACACCTTATGTCGCGGCGTACCTTGTCGACGGTGAGACCGTTCGCATCTTGCGCGTGATTCACGGCGCGCAGATGTGGCCCGACGAACTTACAAATGACGATTGAGGCCGGGCTCCGTACCGGCATCTGATCAAAAAAGAAAGGGACGAGCCCGGGACCTCTTCGGCTCGCCCCTTCCTGTTCTCTCCCTGCGGAAAGAAACCGTTAGGTCACGATGCGATTCTCGCATCACGACCGAATCTGTCGCTTGAGCATGATCTCTTCGGAAAACCGCTTCACACTTTTCCGGATCATGCTCGGGCCGATCAGCTCTCGATCCTCACATATTCGAAGTCGCCGGGCTTGTTGTCGATGCCGACCTTGGGCGCCGAGATCCACGAGGCGAACTCGCCGGGTTCGGTCACCGGCTTCATCAGCGAGGCGATGAAGTCGCCGTCCGCGGTCGACGGCAGCCAGTCGTTCTTGCGCTTGGCCCAGGTGGCGTCGTCGATCAGCAGGCCATCGGGCGTCGCATGGACGTCCTTGAACTCGCCGATCTGGCGGTGGAAGGCGGTGTTCGGCACCGCCAGCTTGTAGTCGATGCCCGCGGTCGAGATCACCTTGTTCCAGCGCAGCATGCCCTTGACGCAGTCCTGCGTGTAGTCGTCGCGCAGCCGCATGTTGAGCGCGGTCAGCGCCGGCTCGTCGACCATCTTGATCTGGCCGTCCACCATCTTCATGACCGGATAGGTCGAGCTCTTGAGCTGGTGGTCGTCGTCGATCGTGGTCTCCTTGTAGCGGCCCTTGATGCCGGCGTTGAAGGCATTGGCCGCGTTGGTCGACACTTCCGAGCCGAACAAATCGAGCGACAGCGAATAGTGCAGGTTCAGCTTCTTCTGGATGGTCGGCAGGTCAATCACGCCAAGCGCGCGGATCCTGGCGATGTCGTTCGGATCGGTGATGCCGGCTTCCTTCATCGCATCGCAGGTGCGCTGCACGACGCGGGTGATGCCGGTCTCGCCGACGAACATGTGGTGGGCTTCCTCGGTCAGCATGAAGCGGCAGGTGCGCGACAGCGGATCGAAGCCCGACTGCGCCAGCGAGTGCAGCTGCATCTTGCCGTCGCGGTCGGTGAAGTAGGTGAACATGAAGAACGACAGCCAGTCCGGCGTCGCCTCGTTGAAGGCCCCCAACATGCGCGGGCTATCCGCGTCGCCCGAGCGGCGGCGCAACAAATCGTCGGCCTCCTCGCGGCCGTCGCGGCCGAAATATTTCTGCAAGAGGTAAACCATCGCCCAGAGATGGCGGCCTTCCTCGACATTGACCTGGAACAGGTTGCGCATGTCATAGAGCGAGGGCGCGGTCTTGCCGAGATGGCGCTGCTGCTCGACCGAGGCCGGCTCGGTGTCGCCCTGGATCACGATCAGGCGACGCAGCATCGCGCGGTGCTCGCCGGGGACCTCCTGCCAGGCCGGCTTGCCGTAATCCTCGCCGAACGGGATGACGCGATTTTCCTCCTGGGGAGCAAGGAGAATGCCCCAGCGATATTCGGGCATCCGCACGTAGTCGAACTTGGCCCAGCCGCGCGGATCGACCGAATAGGCGGTGCGCAGATAGACCAGCGACTCCTGGAAGCCCTCTGGCCCCATGTCGCTCCACCAGTCCATGTAGCCGGGGTGCCAGCCCTCCAGGGCTTTGAGCACCTGGCGGTCCTCGGCGAGATTCACATTGTTCGGAATCTTGGTCGAGTAATCGACGTTCATGATGTTCATGTTCATGGCCGTGCTCCCTTAAACTCGCGTCATGTCGAATTGCGCCTTCTGGCCGGTGCCGTAGCGGCGCAGTGCGCCGTCCTCACCGACCGCGTTCGGCCGCTGGAAGATCCAGTTCTGCCACGCGGTGAGGCGGGAGAAGATCTTCGATTCCATGGTCTCCGGACCGACGAAGCGCAGATTGGCTTCCATGCCGGTGAGGCCGTCGGGCGAGAACGAGGTGCGCTCCTCGAAGAACACGCGGACCTCGTCGTCCCAGTCGATGTCGTCGAGCGCGAAGGTGACGAGGCCGAGCTCCTCGGCCTCCTCCGCGTCGAGCGCCTTGCCGATCGACGCCTGCGCGCGCTCGAGATCCGACGGGTCGGCCTGGAAGCGCGATTGCAGCCGGGTCAGGCCGTGGCTCATCAGATAGGGCCCGAAATTCATCGCCGTCAGTTCGATCGCCGGCGGCGGGCGGTTGTCGCCCTGCTTCTGGCCGATCAGCATGTAGGAGCGGTCGGCGGCGAATACGAGCTCGGCCAAAGTGCCGACGAAGCAGGAGCCGGGCTCGACCAGCGTCACCAGCGTGCGCGAGGTGACGTCGATGCGCTTGAGCACGCGCTTCCAGTAATGCCTGACCTCGTTGACCAGCCAGTGCGCCTTGTTGGCCTCCAGGAACGCGTCATAGGACACGACATTGGCGCGGTCGCCATGGCTCTTGAACACCAGCATCGCGATCTCGAGCTCGTTGATGCGCAGATGCAGGATCGCATCGTCGAGCTCGCGGGCGACCTGCAGCGGCCAGAACGCCGGCCCTTGCGCGATCATGCCGTCGATGTCGGCGGGCGCTGTGGTCTCCGGTGCCTTGATCGAGATGGTGGCGATGCGCGCCGCGCGATCGATGTCGACGCTGACGAAGCCGTAGCGGATGGCGCTGTCGTCGATGGTGCGCGTCAGCGGCGCCAGCGCGATACCTTTGCCGGCGCCGTTGCGCTTCGACCTGGCGGCGAATTCCTTGACGCGCTCGGCCAGCTTGCCCTCGAGCTTGGAGTTCGGCGCAATCTCGTCGACCAGGCGCCAGGAGACGGCGCGCTTGCCCTTGATGCCTTCCTCGATGGTGCAGAAGAAATCGGCGTGGTCGCGGCGCACCTTGCGCTTGTCGACGACGCGCGTGAGCCCGCCGGTGCCCGGCAGCACCGCGAGCAGCGGCACTTCGGGCAGTGCGACGGCAGCAGCGCCGTCATCGGCCATCATGATGTGGTCGGTCGCGAGCGCGAGCTCATAGCCGCCGCCGGCCGCGGTGCCGTTGACGACGGTGATGAAGCTCTGGCCGGAATTCTCGCTGGAGTCTTCCAGGCCGTTGCGGGTCTCGTTGGTGAATTTGCAGAAGTTGACCTTGTGGGCATGGGTCGAGCCCGCCAGCATGCGGATGTTGGCGCCGGCGCAGAACACGCGGTTCTTGCCCGAGCGCATCACCACGACCTTGACCTCGGGATGCTCGAAGCGCAGCCGCTGCACGGCGTCCGCAAGCTCGATGTCGACGCCGAGGTCGTAGGAATTCAGCTTGAGCTGGTAGCCCTCGAACAGGCCGGCGTTCTCGTCGACGTCCATGGTCAGCGTCGCGACATCGCCGGCAACGTCGAGCTTCCAGTGCCGGTAGCGCGACGGATCGGTCTGGAAGTCGATGTACTTCGCCCCGCCTGCAAGGACGCGATCGTCACCAGCCATGGGCCACCCTTATCTGTTGTCTTGCTGTTGTTCGTTTGAAGGTTCGTCGTCGAGGTCTTCATGCACAATAATGCATGTTTTCGATCTGGTCTAGTTCAAAACGCAAAAACATGCATTTTGTTTCATGTTTGCGAAATTCATTCGCTCGGCCAATGGCCTGGCACCGGCACCAAAGGTCAGGCGGCCAGTGCCGGGTCGTCGCGGAGCGCCGCCCTGGCGAATTCGGTGACCGCTTCGAGCGTCACCGCGGGCGCCTCGCGATGCGGCGAATGGCCGGCGCCAGCGATGGCCACGACGTCGACCGGGCAGTAGCACTCGTCCTGGGCGATCTCGACCTGGCGCATCGTGCCGTACTGGTCAGCCGCGCCCTGCACGATCAGCACCGGCACGCGGATATAGGCGAGATATTCGGAGATATCCCAGTCGCGGAATGCCGGATCGAGCCAGGCGTCGTTCCAGCCATGGAAGGCGTTGTCGACGTCCTTGTGCCAGTGCGCCAGCTTCTCCTTCAGATTGGTGGTCTCATACGCCGTCTTGATCTCGGCGATCGACTGCACCGAAATGTCCTCGACGATGAAGTGCGGCGCCAGCAGCGCGAGGCCGTGCAGGCGATGATCCTGATGCGCGCCGGCATAGATCGCCGCGATCGACGCGCCGTCGGAATGACCGAGCAGCAAGCCGCGGCGGAAGCCGATCCGGTCGAGCAGCTTCGGCAGCACGTCGAGCGCCTCGCGATGCATGTAGTCGACCGGACGCGGCAGCTTCGCCGGCGACGACGCGCCATAGCCTGATCGCGAATAGGCGAACACGCCGGCGCCGGTCGCCGCCTGCAGCTTCTCGGGGAAGTCGCCCCACAACCCGACCGAGCCGAGGCCTTCGTGCAGCATCACGATGGTCGGCGCGGTCTCGGGTGAGGGACCGATCATGCGGTATTCGAGCTCGGCGCCGTCGATGCTGAGGAAGCCTGTGGGGTTTAGATTTTGCATGCAGGACCTTCCTCATCGTCGTCCCGGCGAAGGCCGGGACCCATAACCACAGGCTTCAGTTGTTGCGCAAAAGCCGTTGAACAGCGTCTTTCAAAACGAAAGCCACGGCGTATGGGTCCCGGCCTTCGCCGGGACGACGCCTGACTATTGCGCGCCATCCCGCAACTTGAATCGCTGTATTTTCCCGGTCGCCGTCTTCGGCAGATTGTCGACGACATCGATCCAGCGCGGATATTTCCACGGGCCGATCTTCTGCTTGACGTGCTCCTTCAGCGCCTCGTGCAGGCCGGCCGCTGAGCTTTCGGGCCGCAGCACCACATAGGCCTTCGGCTTGAGCAGGCCTTCCGGATCCGCCTCCGGCACGACGGCGGCTTCCAGCACCGCGGGATGGGTGATCAGCGCGCTCTCGACCTCGAACGGCGACACCCAGATGCCGGAGACCTTGAACATGTCGTCGGCGCGGCCGCAGAAGGTGTAACGGCCGTCGGCATCGCGCGTGTATTTGTCGCCGGTGCGGGTCCAGGCGCCCTCGAAGGTGGCGCGGCTCTTGGCGCGCTGATTCCAGTAGCTCTCGCCGGCCGAGGGCGCATCGACCAGGAGCTCGCCGACCTCGCCGTCCGCGACGTCGGCACCGAGCTCGTTGACCAGCCGCACCTTGTAGCCGGGCACCGGACGGCCGGACGAGCCGTATTTGATGTCGCCGGGCGCATTCGACAGGAAGATGTGCAACAGTTCGGTCGAGCCGACGCCGTCGAGGATGTCGACGCCGAACCGCGCGCGCCAGGCATTGCCGACCGATTCCGGCAGAGCCTCGCCGGCCGAGGTGCAGACGCGCAGGCGATTGCCGCCGGACTGTGCTTTCGTTGCCTCGTCGTTGAGCATCGCCGCGAACAGGGTCGGCACGCCGAAGAAGATGCTGGGATGATATTTGTTCATCAGCGCGAACATCACGGCCGGCGTCGGCCGCTCGGAGTTTAGCACCGTCGAGGCGCCGACCGACATCGGGAAGGTCAGCGCATTGCCGAGTCCGTAGGCGAAGAACAGCTTTGCCGCCGAGAGGCCGACATCATCCTCGCGGATGCCGAGCACCTGCTTCGCGTAGGTCTCCGCGGTCGCCGCGAGATTGGAATGCAGATGGCGCACGCCCTTCGGCATGCCGGTCGAGCCCGACGAATAGAGCCAGAATGCCGGCTCATCGGCGTGCGTCGGCGCGGTCGCGAACACGTCGCTCTCGCGCGCGATCTCGTCGGACAGCTTGTTGTGACCATGGGCATCCTTGCCGGAGACCACGACATGCTCGAGGTCGGGCATGCGCGCGATGATGTCCTTCACGACCGGCAGCAGCGCCTCCGACACGAACAGCACTCGGGCCCGGCAATCACCGAGGATGTAGCCATACTGCTCCGCGGTCAGCAGCGTGTTGAGCGGCACCGGCACCACGCCGGCGCGGATCGCGCCGAGGAACACGATCGGGAAGTCGACCGTGTCCAGCATGATCATGGCAACCCGCTCCTCGCGGCGGACGCCGAGCCGGCGCAGCATGTTGCCGACGCGGCGGGTCTGCTGCTGCAACTGGCCATAGGTGATTTGCGACACCGTATCGTCGAACACGACCTTGTCGCCGCGGCCTTCATCGACGTTGCGGTCGAGCAGCCAGGAGACCGCGTTGTAAGTCATGCTCCGCTCCTCGGACCCAGACGTGCCACGCTTCCCTCTCCTGTGAATTTAAGAATTATAATTCATACAAAGCCACCACGTTGGCTTGCTGTCAATCCTTATCGGCACTATGTTTCCTAGAACCTCGGTCTGATTCAGTCAGGACCGCGCGTCGCACAGGGATCATGACCGCAGCCAACGACCCGGAAACCGACTTCCTTGAGCAGCTCGGCCAGCGCGTGCGCACGATGCGCGCCTTGCGCGGCATGTCGCGCAAGGTGCTCGCCAAGGTTTCCGGCATTTCCGAACGCTACATCGCCCAGCTCGAAAGCGGCAAAGGCAATGTCTCGATCGTGCTGCTGCGCCGTGTCGCAGGCGCGATGGGGGCGCATCTCGAGGACCTGATCCCCTCCAGCGAGCCCGTGCCGGACTGGGCCGTGATCCGCGATCTCCTGCGCAAGGCGTCGCCGAGCCAGATCGCCCAGGCCAAGGACATGCTCGCCGGCAGCAGCCCGCTGGCGCCGCGCCGCGCCTCCTTCTCCGGCATCGCGCTGATCGGCCTGCGCGGCGCCGGCAAGACCACGCTCGGGCGAATGCTGGCGAAGAAGATCGGCTGGAGCTTCGTCGAGCTCAACAAGGAGATCGAGGCGCAGAACGGCCTCTCGGTTGCCGAGATCATCGCGCTGTACGGCCAGGAGGGCTTTCGCCGCATGGAGCAGGCCGCGCTGACGCAGCTGCTCGCGCGCAAGGAATTGATGGTGCTGGCGACCGGCGGCGGCATCGTCTCCGAGGCGCTGACCTTCGACCTGATCCTGTCGTCGTTCTACACGATCTGGCTGAAGGCCGAGCCGGAAGAGCACATGGCCCGTGTCCGCCGCCAGGGCGATCTGCGCCCGATGGCCGACGATCGCTCGGCGATGGCGGAATTGCGCAACATCCTGGTCAGCCGCGAGCCGCTCTATGCCCGCGCATCGGCGGTGGTCGACACCGCCGGACTTTCGGTCGACGCCGCCGCTGCGCGGCTGATCGATTCGGTGCGGCCGGTGCTGCAGAACGAGGCGCGCTCGTTCGGCCTGCGCAGCGTGGCGCTGTAGGCGCACCACAACTACTGCGTCACAACCGGTTTATCCCCTCATCCTGAGGAGCTTGCGCAGCAAGCGTCTCGAAGGACGAGGCCACTAGTCGGGCCTCATGGTTCGAGACGCGCTTCGCGCTCCTCACCATGAGGGACCTCCCACGCATTAAAACTACAGCAACCGGCTCTTCACATCCTCAGCGCCGTCGCGCAGCAGCGGCAGGAAGCGGTCGATCAATTCCTGCATCGGCACGCGATCGACATGCGCGCCCATGTTGATCGCAGCGACGATGGTGCCGTCGTAGCGGCGCACCGGCACCGAGATCGAGCGGAAATGCGGCTCCGCTTCGCGGTCGACCAGTGAGTAGCCCTGCGCGCGATCGGCAATGATGGTGGCGAGCAGCTTCTTCGGATCGGTGACGGTCTGCGGCGTCACCGGATCGCGGCGCATCGCCTTCAGGCGCGCCGCGAGCTCGGCGTCGGCAAGCCGGCCGAGCATCGCGCGGCCGACCGAGGTGCAGAACGCCGGCAGCCGGTAGCCGATGTCGAGACCGGCGGAGAACACCCGCGTCGGGCTCGAGCGCGCCACGAATACGACGTCGTCGCCGTCGAGCAAGGCGAGCGAGGCAATCTCCTGCGCTGCCGTCGCGATGCGATCGAGCACCGGCTGCAGCACCGTCACAACCTGGTTGGACTGCAGGAACGAGCCCGCGAGCGTCAGCACATGCGGCGTCAGCGTGAACAGCTTGCCGTCGGTGGCAACGAAGCCGCGATGCGCGAGCGTGAACAGGATGCGGCGCGCGGTGGCGCGCGGCAGATCGGCGGCGCGCGCCAGATCGCTCAGCGTTGCCGGACCAGACACGGTGCCGAACACCTGCAGCAGGCGCAGGCCGCGATCGAGCGCCTCGACGAAATCGGTGGCGCGCTCGTCCTGGTCGGTCCGCTTCAGCTTGGGCATGGCGTTTTAGGTTGGGTTGCGGCTTTGAACGGTTCAAAAATTGCGCTTGCTGTCCGAAACAGACATGGCATAATTCGCACATTCGTTCAATAGGCGAACAAATCCAAATCCGGGAGACGCCGCCATGATGAGCCAGGAAGCGAACGATCTGATCACCCGCACCGGGCGCAAGGACCCCTGCGGCAGACTGATGCGGAGCTACTGGCAGCCGGCGGCGCTGGTGGACGAATTGGACGGGCCGCGCCCGGTACGACCGGTGCGGCTGCTCGGCGAGAACCTGGTGCTGTTCCGCGGCGAGGACGGAAGCTATGGGCTGATCGATCGCCATTGCGCGCATCGCGGCGCCGACCTCGCCTTCGGCCGGCTCGAGAATGGCGGGCTGCGCTGCGCCTTCCACGGCTGGCTGTTCGACACGTCAGGCCAGTGCATCGAGACGCCGGCAGAGCCGGCCGGCTCGCAGCTGTGCAAGGGCATCAGGCAGCGTTCCTATCCCGTGGTCGAGAAGAGCGGCATCCTGTGGGCCTGGCTCGGCGAAGGCGCCCCGCCCGCGTTTCCGGAGCTCGACTGCTTCGTCGCGCCCGGCAGCCATACGTTCGCATTCAAGGGCCACATGAACTGCAACTGGCTGCAAGCGCTCGAGGTCGGCATCGATCCGGCGCACGCCTCCTTTCTGCATCGCTTCTTCGAGGACGAGGACACCTCGGCGGCTTACGGCAAGCAATTCCGCGGCGCCTCGGCCGGCAGCGACATGCCGATGACCAAGATCCTGCGCGAATATGATCGCCCCATCATCAATGTCGAGCACACCGAATACGGTCTGCGCCTGATCGCGCTGCGCCAGCTCGACGACGAGCGCACCCATGTGCGCGTCACCAACCAGCTGTTCCCGCACGGCTTCGTCATCCCGATGTCGACCGAGATGACGATCACGCAGTGGCACGTGCCGGTCGATGACGAGAATTGCTACTGGTATGCGATCTTCACCAGCTACGCGGCGCCGGTCGACAAGCAGAAGATGCGCGACCAGCGGCTCGAGCTCTATACGCTGCCCGACTACAAGTCGCGCAAGAACAAGAGCAACGATTACGGCTTCGATCCGCACGAGCAAGCGACCGAGACCTATACCGGCATGGGCACCGACATCAACGTGCATGACCAGTGGGCGGTGGAATCGATGGGGGCGATCCAGGACCGCACCAACGAGCATCTCGGCCAGAGCGACAAGGCGATCGTGCAGTATCGCCGCCTGCTGCGACAGGAGATCGAGAAGGTTGCAGGCGGCGAGAAGCCGATGCTGTTCCTCGACGAGGCCTCCGCGCGCAGCATCCAGGGCCCGGCGACGATGGACGGCATCGGGCCGACCCAGGGCTGGGAGCTCTACTGGATGGAGGTCGACGTCAAGCGCCGCCGCGGCGCGCCATGGGCCGCCCCGGTGCCGCGCGAGATCGCCGGCAAGGTGCATCATCTGACGGCGGCGGAGTGATGTGTGTGGACTTGTCATTCCGGGGCGATGCGGCAGCATCGAACCCGGAATCTCGAGGTTCCGGGTCTGGTCCTTCGGACCATCCCGGAACGACAGCAACAAAGGAGTGACGCGGTGAGCTTCGTCGAGCGTCACGGCCTGTGGTCGGATGAGCAGAAGGAGGCCGCGAACCGCCTCCGCCGTGTCGTCGAGGAGAAGAACCTCGAAGTCATCCGCCTGTCGTTCCCCGACCAGCACGGCATCCTGCGCGGCAAGACGCTGATCGCCGGCGAAGCGGTGCGCTCGCTGGAGGGCGGCTGCTCCATCACCACGACGATGCTCGCCAAGGACACCTCGCACAAGACGGTGTTTCCGGTGTTCACCGCCGGCGGCGGCTTCGGCATGAAGGAGATGGAAGGCGCGGCCGACGTGCTGATGGTCGCCGATCCCACCACCTTCCGCGTGCTGCCCTGGGCTGACAACACCGGCTGGCTGCTCTGCGACCTCTATTTCAGCGACGGCCGGCCGGTGCCGTTCGCGACCCGCAACCTCTATCGCAAGGTGCTCGATCAGCTCGCCGGCCGCGGCTACGATTTCGTCGCCGGCCTCGAGGTCGAATTCCATCTGTTCAAGCTCGACGACGCCCACATGGCGCCGGAGGACGCCGGCCAGCCCGGACGGCCGCCGTCGGTCAGCCTGCTGTCGCACGGCTATCAATACCTCACCGAGCAGCGCTACGACCTGATGGAGCCGGCGCTCGAGATCATCCGCCGCGACATCATCGCGCTCGACCTGCCGCTGCGCTCGGTCGAGGTCGAGTTCGGCCCGAGCCAGTGCGAATTCACCTTCGCGCCGACAGTCGGGCTCGCGCCGGCCGACACAATGGTGCTGTTTCGTTCAGCGGTGAAACAGATCGCGCGCCGCCACGGCCATCACGCGACCTTCATGTGCCGGCCGAAACTGCCGAACGTGTTCGCAAGCGGCTGGCACCTGCACCAGTCGCTGGTGTCGCGCGCCGATGGCGAGAACGCCTTCATGGCCAAGGAAACCGCCGAGCCGCTCAGCGCGCTCGGCCGCGCCTGGCTGGCCGGCTTGATCGAGCACGCGCGCGCCTCAACCGTGTTCACGACGCCGACCATCAACGGCTACAAGCGCTACCGATCCTATTCGCTGGCGCCGGACCGCGCGATCTGGGGCCGCGACAACCGCGGCGTGATGATCCGCGTGCTCGGCGGCGCCGGCGATCCGGCAACCCGGCTGGAGAACCGGATCGGCGAACCGGCCGCCAATCCCTATCTCTACATGGCAAGCCAGATCCTCTCCGGCCTCGACGGCGTCGACCGCAAGCTCGACCCCGGCCCGTCCGCCGACACGCCCTACGAGGCCAAGGCCGCGCTGTTGCCGAAATCGCTGCGCGAGGCCGTGTTCGCGCTCAACGACGATCCGTTCTTCCGCCAGGCGCTCGGGCCGGAATTCGTCGACTATTACGTCTTCATCAAGAACGCGGAGATCGAACGCTTCCAGGCCGAGGTGTCCGACTGGGAGCACCGCGAATATTTCGAGATGTTTTGACGGAAGCGTCCGCGCAAGAGCTCCGCATGCTCTAGAGACGTGCGAGATGGGCCGCAACGGCCGCTTCGTTCCATTCCAGACCGACACCAGGCGTGTCGGGAATATGCAAAAGACCATCCTTGATTTCATACGGCCGTTCGAGAATCGGATCGGCCCAGTCCTGCCACTCCAGCCAATGGGCCGTCTCCGTCGCACGCATGACGTGAGCGGCGACTTCCGGATAAAGATGCGTTGAGATCGGGATACCCGCCGCGCCGGCGATCGCAGCCGCGCGCATCCAGCCCGTCACTCCGCCGATGCGCATGAAATCCGGCATCACCAGGTCGCAAGCCCTCTTCGCGATCGCCTTATGCATCTCCCTCGGGCCGTAGAAGTTCTCGCCGATCTGGATCGGCGTCTTCAGCTCCGCCGCCAGTCGGGCGTGTCCGTCGAGATTGTCATAGACGACAGGCTCTTCGATCCAGTCGAGGCCATAATCATCGATCGCATGGCACCGCTCGATGGCTTCGGCGAGATTTAGCCCCTGGTTGTAGTCCACCATCAAATGCATCCGATCCCCGACTGCTTTTCGAACGGCGTCGAGGGTTGCCAGATCCTCGCGCGGATCGCTTCTGCCGAGGCGCAATTTCAGGGCTGAGAACCCTCCTTCGTCCCGCAATTCCAAAGCCTCGGCTGCGACGGCGGCCGGCTCCTTCAGCCAAAGGCCATTGCTGTTGTAGGACCTCACGGCGCCGACCGTCGCCCCCAACAGCACGCACAGCGGCTTGTTTGCGGCTTTCGCCAACGCGTCCCACGCGGCCATGTCGAGGCCCGACGCGGCGATCATCGACAATCCCTCATAGCCGACGAAGTGAAGCGATTTGCGCGCCGCCGCGAACAACTCGACAGGCGCCACGCTCCGACCTCTGAGCAATTCGCCGAGATCATGCAACGCCGGAACCAGATATCGCAGCGATTTCACGATGTAAGGCTCGAGATAGCTTCGCCCGACAATGCCCTCCTCCGTCACCAGATCGACGAGAACGAGCGGCCACTCCGATAGCGTGGCAATGCGCGCGACCACGGGCCGCTTCAGCTTGATCACCACCGGACGAGCTTTGATCTCTCTGAGCGTCAATGAAACGGGCATGGCATTGGCTTTCGCAGCGCGAGGAAGCTGACTGGCGCGGGCCGAAAAATCCCGGAAACCATTCCAATTGGTTTTTCAACCGATGTAAATTCACTACCCGGTATATTTAAGAGGGTGACTGCATCGCGCGATCTGCAGAACCGACCCGGCGGCGCATCCTTGCTGCCGCATACGTCCTGTTTCGCCAGCGCGGATACAGCCGCGTGAGCATGGACGAAATCGCATCGGCGACGAGGGTTACGAAGCGCACGCTCTACAATCATTTTCAAAGCAAGGATCAGCTGCTCGCCTTCGTGCTCGAAGCCCAGAACGAACTGGCCCTGGCCGCGTTCGCGACGTTTGGCGACAAGCTGTCCGGCTCGCCGGCAGCGATCATCGACGGCCTGTTCCGCGACCTCGCGGTCTGGGCGGACAGGCCGCGATGGGCCGGCTCGGGATTCACCAGGCTGGTCATCGAGCTGGCCGATCTCCCTGGCCATCCCGCACGCGCAATTGCGCGCCGGCACAAGGCCTTGCTCGAAACCCATCTCGGCGCGCTGCTGAAGCGGGCTGGCGTCCGCGAGGCTGACCGCCGCGCACGCGAGATCTGGCTGCTATCCGAGGGCGCGATCTCCCTGATGCTGGTGCATGGCGACCGCGCCTATGCAGCGGCAGCGGCCGACGCAGCGAAACGACTGCTGCGGGGCTCTTCACGGTAAGCCGCGGCAGCCCGCCTCTCTGATCCGTCATCCTGAGGAGCGCCAACGGGTCCGCGCGAAGCGCGGCCCGATGACAGGCTCCGCGCGTCTCGAAGGATGCACGGCCACCAGCCGGGCCATCGATCCTTCGAGACGCCTGCTACGCAGGCTCCTCAGGATGACGGCGATACGGCAATGCTTGCTGCTCAAATCCCGAGATACTTGTGCTGCAGATCCGGTTCGGCGAGCAGCTGCTCGCTGGTGCCGCTCCACACCGTGCGGCCGCGCTCGATGATGTAATGGCGATCGGCGATGCGGGCGAGGTTTCCGACGTTCTTGTCGATCACCAGCACCGACTGCCCGCGTCCCTTCAGCATCGACAGGCAGCTCCAGATCTCGTCGCGGATCAAAGGCGCAAGGCCTTCGGTCGCCTCGTCGAGGATCAGCAGCTTCGGATTGGTCATCAGCGCACGGCCGATCGCGAGCATCTGCTGCTCGCCGCCGGACAGCGTGACGCCCATATTGCCCGACCGCTCGGCGAGCCGCGGAAACAGCGCGTGGATCTTGTCGATGGTCCAGGGATCGGAGGCACTGAAGCGATTGCCTGACGCGGCGACGAGATTTTCGCGCACCGTCAGGTTGGGGAAGATCTGGCGGCCTTCCGGTACCAGGCCGATGCCGAGCTTCGCGATCCTGTAGGACGGCAGGCCGCGCACCGCCCCGCCGGCGAAGCGGATGGCGCCTGATCGCGCCGGCGTCAGGCCCATGATCGAGCGGATCGTCGTGGTCTTGCCCATGCCGTTGCGGCCCATCAGCGCGACCATCTCGCCCGACTTGATCTTGAGCGACAGGCCGAACAGCACCTGGCTCAGCCCGTAGCAGGTCTCGATCGCGTCGACTTCGAGCAAAGTATCAGCGGTTTTGGTGTCAGCCATCCTAGCTTCAGTCATGGCGCGTCACCGCATGCTGTTCGCCGAGATAGGCGCGCTTGACCTCGTCATGCTTGCGGATCGCGTCCGGCGCGTCGCAGGCGATGACGCGGCCATAAACCAAGACCGTGATGCGGTCGGCGAGCGCGAACACCGCCTCCATGTCGTGCTCCACCAGCACGATGGTGACTTCCTTGCGCAGCTCCTTCAGCAGCGCGACCATCCGCGCCGATTCGGTGACGCCGAGCCCGGCCATCGGCTCGTCCAGCAGCAACAGCTGCGGCCTGGTGGCGAGCGCGACCGCGAGCTCGAGCTCGCGCTGCTCGCCATGGCTCAATTGGGACACCACGATATCGGCGCGCGGGCCGAGGCCGACGCGCTCGAGCGCCGCGCGCGCGGACTCGCGCAGATGCCGCTCCTTGCGCGCATTGCCCCAGAAGCGGAACGAGTGACCGTCATGCGCCTGCGCCGCCAGCGCGACATTGTCGATCGCGGAGAAATCCTTCAGCAGCGAGGTGATCTGGAACGAGCGCGCCAGCCCGAGCCGGCTGCGCTTGTAGGACGGCAGGTTCGTGACGTCGCGGCCGGCGAAGCGGATGGTGCCGGAGTTCGGCATCACCTGCCCGGTGAGCTGGCTGATCAGCGTGGTCTTGCCGGCGCCGTTGGGGCCGATGATCGCGTGCAGCTCGCCTGGCACCACCTCCATCGAGAGGTTATCGGTCGCGGTGATACCGCCGAAGCGGCGGACCAGATTGTCGACGCGGAGCAAGGGATCAGGCAAGGAATCAGCCACGGCGCATCCTCCCGAGCAGGCCCATGATGCCGCCGCGCGCGAACAGCACGATCAGAAGCAGCACCGGACCCAGGATCAGCCCCGAATATTCGGTGAACTGCGACAGCAGCTCCTCGAGCAGGAGATAGACGATCGCGCCGATGACGGGACCGAACAGCGAACCCATGCCGCCGAGGATCACCATCACCATGAGGTCGCCGGAGCGGGTCCAGTACATCACGGCGGGGCTGACGAAATCGGTGTTGTTGGCAAGCAGCGCGCCGGCGAGGCCACAGATCGTGCCTGATATCACGAAGCAGACCAGGCGGTAGCGATTGGCATGGAAGCCGATCGCCTGCATGCGTTGCTCGTTGGAGCGGACGCCCTGCACCACGAGGCCGAAGCGCGAATTGACGATGCGCCAGATCAGATAGAGGCCGCCGAACAGGCAGGCCAGGCAGAGGTAATAGAACTGGTTGCGATCCGACAGGTTGATCAGGCCGGCGAAATCGCTGCGCTTGTAGACGGTGAGCCCGTCGTCGCCGCCGTAGCGCGACAGCGCGGAGGCGATGTAGTAGGCCATCTGCGCAAAGGCCAGCGTGATCATGATGAAATAGACGCCGCGGGTGCGCAGTGAGAGCGCGCCGATCAGCAGCGCAAACAGCGCCGAGACGGCGAGCGCCACCGGCCACTGGATGAAGCCGGAGCCGATGCCCTCGGCGGCGAGGATGCCGACGGCATAGCCGCCGATGCCGAGATAGGCGGCGTGGCCGAAGCTCATCATGCCGCCGTAGCCCATGATCAGATTGAGGCTCGCGGCGGCGAGCGCGAAGATCACGATGCGGGTGAACAGCGTGAGGATGAAGATATTGCCCGTGACCGCCGAATAGAGCGGCAGCAGGATCAGGGCGGCGCACATCAGCGCCGCGACCGCGTTGGAGACGTTGAGCTTTCGCATCATCGTTTGGCCGCCGGGAACAGCCCCTCCGGCCGCAGCACAAGGATGATGGCCATCAGGAGGTAGATCAGCATCGAGGACAGCGCCGGCGCCGCGGTGGACGCCGCCGCCCCGCTCAGCACCTTGCGCAGCAGGTCGGGCAGGAAGGCGCGGCCCATCGTGTCGATGATGCCGACGAAGATCGCGGCCATGAACGCGCCGCGGATCGAGCCGATGCCGCCGATCACGATGATGACGAAGGCCAGGATCAGGATGTTCTCGCCCATGCCGATCTGCACGGTGAGGATCGGCGCCTGCATCAGACCGGCGAGACCGGCGAGCGCCGCGCCAAGGCCGAACACCAGCGTGAACAGCAGCTTGATGTTGATGCCGAGCGCCCCGATCATCTCGCGGTTGGAGGCGCCGGCGCGGATCAGCATGCCGATGCGGGTGCGCATCACGACGAGATAGAGCATCGCTGCGACCGCCAGCGCGACCACGATGATCATGAGGCGGTAGGCCGGATAGTAAACGCCGGGAATGATCTGCACCGGCACGGTGAGCCAGGCCGGCAGCGGCAGCGCGAGGCCCGCCGGGCCCCAGATCAGCCGGACGGCGTCGTTGAAGAACAGGATCAGGCCGAACGTCGCCAGCACCTGATCGAGATGGTCGCGGCCATAGAGATGCCTGAGCGCGACATATTCCAGCACGATGCCGAGCAACAGCGTGGCGCCCAGCGCCATCAGCGCGCCGAGCACGAAGCTGCCGGTCCAGGCCACGAAGGTCGCCGCGAAATAGGCGCCCATCATGTAGAGCGAACCGTGCGCCAGATTGACGAAGTCCATGATGCCGAACACCAGCGTCAGTCCGGCCGCCAGCAGGAACAGCAGGAGACCGAATTGCAGGCCGTTCAGAAGTTGTTCGACGACGAGATACATCGTGAGGCTACGTCACCTTTAAATGAAACAGCGGCAGCGCGCATGCGCCGCCGCTTATACGGCTTGATGTTCTCCCTCGCCCCGCTCTTGCGGGGCCGGGACGAGCAAAGCTCGCCCTGAGAGGGTTGGGGTGACGGGCTCATTCTGCGAACCGAATTCGCGGAAAGAGCCCCTCACCCAATCGCTTCGCGATTGACCTCTCCCCGCAAGAGCGGGGCGAGGTAAAGCGAAAGCAAGCCGCGCGCCAAAAGACGCCCGACCTCACTTCATCGCGCACTTGTCGTGGAAGCGATCCTGGTCGTCCTTGACGATGGTCGCGACCGTCTTCAGCGACAGCTGGCCCTCGGCGTCCTTGACCACGTCCTGCAGGTAGAAGTTCTGGATCGGAATGTGGTTGTTGCCGTACTTGAACGGTCCGCGCACCGACTTGAAGTTCACCTTCTCCATCTCGGCCTTCATCGCGTCTTTCTTCGTCAGGTCGCCCTTCACCGCGACCACGGCGCTGTTGATGAGGTTGGCAGCGTCGTAGGACTGCGCGCCGTAGAAGGTCGGCCGCAGGCCCGGATATTTCTTGCGGTAGTCGGCGACGAACTTCTTGTTCTCCTCATTGGGCAGGTCGTTGACCCATTGCTGCGCGCCGGGAACGCCGAGCGCATTGTCCTTTTGCAGCGGCAGCGACAATTCGTCGATCGTGAACGCGGTGTAGAGCGGGATCTGCTGCTTGATGCCGGCTTGCGCGTACTGGTTCAGGAACTGCACGCCGGCCGCACCCGGATAGAACACGAAGATCGACTCGGCCTTGGAGTTCTTCGCCTTGGTGAGCTCGGCGGAGAAGTCGAGTTGGCTCGGCCACACCGTATATTCCTCGCCGACCACCTCGCCCTTGAACGTGCTCTTGACGCCGGCCAGCATGTCCTTGCCCGCGGCGTAGTTCGGGCCGATCAGGAACACCGACTTGACGCCCTTCTGGTTCATGTAGGTGCCGACCGCCTGCGGGGTCTGGTCGTTCTGCCAGGAGGTCGAAAACACGTAAGGCGAGCACAGTTCGCCGGCGAGCTGCGACGGACCGGCATTGGCCGAGATCAGGAAGGTCTTGGAATCGACCGCGGTCTTCAGCGACGCCAGCAGGACGTTCGACCAGATGTAGCCGACGATGAAATCGACCTTGTCGGACTGCACCAGCTTCTCGGTCTTCTGCTTGCCGACATCGGGCTTCTGCTGGTCATCCTCGTAGATCACCTCGACCGGCTTGCCGTCGATCTTGCGGCCGAGATGGTCGAGCGCAAGTTCGAAGGAGTTGCGCATGTCGTTGCCGATCACGGCGGTCGGACCGCTGAAGGTCGAGACGAAGCCGATTTTGACGCTGTCAGCCGCCGTCGCGGGCTGCGCCAGCGCCAGAGCCATGGCGCCTGCCAGCCAAAATGCCTTTTTCATATTCACTCCCCTCCTCAACCAAAGATCCCGCCAGGCTCGATCACGAGGGCCCGGGGGTCACGCGTTGCGCACGTCGTTCTGTGACGTATTTTGTGCGCGATATCGCAAGTCTGCAGCAAGCATGAACCGACGGCGCTGACTTAGAACCTTCGGCGCATACCCCAGCACCTTGCATCATAATTCGTCTAAATCGACCATGGCAAGAAATATAATGCCGGTTGCGTGGGCAACGATTGTCGCAGGCACCGGCCTTCCGCAACGACCCACGCCCGCACTGCAGCAGGCTTTAACGATCCGGTAAAGCACCCGGAAACCACGGGCCGGCAAGCGCCTGCGGGCTTCATGGTCCGGAAAGCATCACTGGCCGACGCTGCCGCCAAAGGGGTGCGTCACATGCTGAATTACATCTTCGGCTTCAATGCCCGGATGGGCCGACTGGCTTTCTTCTTCTGCAGCTTCGTGGTGGGCCTGGGCTTTATGATGCTGGTCTACGGCGTCACCGGCAACGCACCGGCGAGCGGCAGGATGGACGTGCTGCTGGCGCAGGCATCGAGCAACCCCGTGCTCGTCATTGCCTTCTACGGCATGCTGGTCATCTGCTTCATGCTGCAGTCGATGCGGGTGCGCGACATGGGCTGGGATCCAGTCTGCGTGATGGCGGCATGGATCGCCCTCCTCGTGCTCGACAGGGCCATCGCCGGACGATTTCCCGAATATGCGCTGACCTATCAGCACACCGAAACGGTGGTCGGCGCCGCCGTCAATGGCGCAATGAACATCGTCCTGCTGGTCTGGCGGAGTGGCGGCTATTTCGAGGAACCGCCGCCATTGCCGCGCGAGACCGGCGGCGATAGCCTGTTCGAAAGACGCAGTACGCCGGCCGCAGGCGGCAGCCGCGTCGCGCGGATCGCCAACGGTGAGTTCGGCGGAAAGACGCGCTAGCGCGCTCTCTCTCCACCGTCGTCCCTGCGAAAGCAGGGACCCATAACCACCGTCCTGTGTTGTCGAAGCAAGCTGTGGCCCCAGCGATCCAAGACGATTCCCATTCGTGGTTATGGGTCCCGGATCGCGCTTCGCTTGTCCGGGACGACGCGGAATTTGCCGCGCGATCACTGAGCCACAGGCTGGCGGCGAAAGCCGATCACCCCTTGTCCACCGCCCATTCGGCGCCGTCGATCGCATAGGACGCGTGGCGGAAATCCCTGATCGTCGCGACCTTGTCGGCGGACCAGTCGAGCAGCATGAACGATCTCGGCGGCGCGCCCTCTGCGTTCGGGTCGAACACCAGGATCGCAGGGCGTCCCTCGACCTGTCCGGTCACCAGGTGCCAGTCGTCGATCTTCGAATAATTGCCGAAGTAGCGCGACACCTCGGCCTTGCCGTTCAGCCGCGTGCGGTTGACGAGCTCGAGTCTGATGTCATCGGCGATCATGGCGCGGATGGCATCGAAGTCGCGGGCGTTGAAGCGGCTGACATAGGCGTTGAGCCTGACGCGGTCGGCCGGCGACAGGCCGGGCCGCGGCGCATCGTCCGGTTCGCTCGCAAACTCGCGCAGCTGCGTGCGTCCACGGTGCAGCGCGGCTTTCACCGCGGGCAGGCTGAAATCCATGATGCCGCAGATCTCCTGCAAGGAGCAGCCGAGCACGTCCATCAGGATCACGCTGGAGCGCTGTGCCACCGGCAGGCGCATGAAGGTGCGCAGGCCGGTCGCGGCGATCTCGCGGCGGTCCAAATCATCCAGCTCTCCGGCCATCATGTCCACCTCCTCCGGCGCGTGGAGCGCTTCCTGGCGGTTGCGCCGCCTGAGGAAATCGAGCGCGGTGTTGTGCGCGATCCGGAACAGCCAGGCTTGCGGATTCTGGATCGGGCCTGCGGACGCGAAGGCTTCCATCGCCTTGATCAACGCATCCTGCAGCACATCCTCGCCGTCGATGACCGATCCGACCATGCGGGCACAGTAGCGATGCAGCCTCGGCCGCATCGCCGCCAAGAGCGCGTCGACGTCGGTCGCGGCCGGCGCTTGGTGTGGTGACGTCATGATGGCTCCGCCAGATCGGTGCACTGCCCGCCGGTTCACGGCTCATCCAGCATACGATAATTCCCGACAATCACCGCACTTCGAACCAGCGGCGGCTCGGCGCAACGATCGCGGATGCCGTCCTGGAAGGCCTGGAACGCGGCCAGTTTCGGGATCGGGCTCGAGCCGTCTTCGGCGGCGGTCTCGACCATGTGGATGAAGGTATCGTCCTCCAGCCGCAGGGTCAGATAGCGCACGCCGTCCGGCTTCGCCGCCTTCAGCTCGGCGAACACGGCCGACACCAGCGCGGCATTCTTCTCCGCCATCTCCGGCTTCGCCTTGTACCTGATCAGGGTCCGTCTCATCGCAGCCTCCTTGGCCTGGTTCTGCGGCCTGAACCGGCCGCCTCAGACCCAAGGACGTTTGCCAACCGCCAAAGGATGCGGTCCGGCAAAAATAAATTTTGGCCGCATCCTTTGCCCGTTCCGGTTCGTCCTTCCCGGCGAAGCGCGCCGCAACCTCGCGGCGCAGCAAGGGAGAACGACCATGCAGACCCCTCAGCAGCGCGCCGAGCAGCGCTGGGTGCTCGGCCTCACCGCGCTGGCATCTTTCATGATGGCGCTCGACGCCATGATCATGACCACGGCCTTCGCCACCATCCGCGCCGATTTCGGAAGCCGGGTGGAGACGCTGCAATGGACCGTCAACGCCTTCAACCTGACCTTCGCGGTGCTCCTCCTGAGCGGCGCGGCGCTCGGCGACCGGTTCGGGCGGCGGAGGATGTTCGTAGCCGGGATCGGCCTGTTCGTCGTGGCATCCGCGGCCTGTGCACTGGCCGGCGACGCCGCAGCATTGATCGCCGCGCGCGCATTGCAGGGCGCAGGCGCGGCGCTGGTGATGCCGCTGGCGATGGCGATCCTGAGCGGCGCGTTCGGCCGCGAGGAGCGCGCCCGCGCGCTCGGCATTTTCAGCGGCATCACCGGATGCGCGCTGATCATCGGTCCCGCGATCGGCGGCTTCATCACCGAGCATCTCGGCTGGCGCTGGATCTTTTGGATCAACCTGCCGATCGGCCTCATCGCGATCGCCCTCGTGATCACCCGCCTGCGCGAAAGTTTCGGGCCGGCTGCGCCGCTGGACGTCACCGGCCTCGCGCTGGTCGCGCTCGCGGCGCTGGCCCTGGTCTGGGGCCTGCTGCGCGGCAACGGCGTCGGCTGGGCCAGCGCGGAAGTGACGGGCGCGCTGATCGCCGGCGTCGCGCTGGCAGCGATGTTCGTGCTGTGGGAGCTGCGCGCCACAAGCCCGATGGTGCCGATGCGGCTGTTCGCGGCACGGCCGTTTGCATCCGGGATGGCCGCAAGCGTGCTGTTATACGCCGCGATGTATGGCGTGCTGTTCCTGCTGCCGCAGTTCCTGCAGATCGCGCTCGGCTTCGACGCCTTCGGTGCCGGGCTGCGTTTGCTGCCGTGGACGGCGACGCTGTTCGTCACCGCGCCGATCGCCGGCGCCGCGGTCAACCGGTTCGGCGAGCGCACGCTGGTCGTCACCGGCCTCCTGATGCAGGCGGTCGGGCTCGGATGGATCAGCGAGATCGTGAGCCCCACAGTGCCCTATTCGGCGCTGGTCGCGCCGCTGGTGCTCGCCGGCGTCGGCGTGTCGATGGCGATGCCGGCCGCGCAGAACGCGGTGCTGGGCGCGGTCGCCGTCAGCGAGATGGGCAAGGCGTCGGGCGTCTTCAACATGGGCCGCTTCCTCGGCGGCATGTTCGGCATCGCGGCGCTGGTGGCGAGCTTTTCCGCCAATGGCGCAGCCGATTCATCCGGTCATTTCGCAAACGGATTCGCGTCGGCGATGAGCCTTGCCGCAACGCTGTCATTTGCCGGCGCGGTCGCGGGACTGTTCCTGCCGATGCGGCGGCGGGCCGTCGCCGCGACCGCGCCGCAGGATGCGTGAGGCCTGCGGCGATTGGGTTTTGCTATCGGGCGATCGGGCATTTCGTGTTGGAATGAGGCTGCGAATGAATACATAATCCAACGACGAAGCCGTTCGAACCCGAGGGCGACATCAGATGACGCAAGCGCCGGCCAAACCTCATCGCGTGGTGATCGTCGGCGCCGGCTTCGGCGGCTTGGAAGCCGCCTTCGGTCTCGCAGGGGCGCCGGTCGAGATCACCCTGATCGATCGCCGCAACCACCATCTGTTCCAGCCGCTGCTCTATCAGGTCGCGACCGCTTCGCTTGCCACCAGCGAGATCGCCTGGCCGATCCGCTATCTCCTGCGCGACCGGCCCGAGGTGACGACGCTGTTCGCCAATGTCTGCGGCGTCGACGCCGCGGCGAAGCAGGTGCAACTCGACGACGGCGGCAGCATTCCTTACGACACGCTGGTCCTCGCCACCGGCGCGCGCCACGCCTATTTCGGCCATGACGAATGGGAGCCGTTCGCGCCCGGCCTGAAGACGCTGGAGGACGCGACCACGCTGCGGCGGCGCATCCTGGTCGCCTTCGAACGCGCCGAGCGCGAGACCGATCCGGCCAAGCGCGCGGCACTGCTGACCTTCGTCATCATCGGCGCCGGCCCGACCGGCGTCGAGATGGCCGGCACCATCGCCGACCTCGCCAAGGACACGCTGCCGCAAGACTTCCGTCACATCGATACGCGCAAGGCGCGCGTGGTGCTGATCGAGGCCGGCCCGCGCGTGCTGGCAGGATTTCCCGACGATCTCTCGGCCTATGCGCAGGCGTCACTTGAGAAACTCGGCGTCGAGGTGATGCTGGGCGAGCCGGTCACCGAATGCTCGGCCGACGGCGTGGTGTTCGGCGGCAAGAGGCTGGAGGCGCGCACCATCGTCTGGGCCGCCGGCGTGCGCGCCTCGCGCGCCGCCGAATGGCTGAACGCGCCGGCCGATCGCGCCCATCGGCTGCAGGTCGAGCCGGATCTGACCGTGCCGGGCCATCCCGATGTCTTCGCCGTCGGCGACACCGTCACGATCAAGGATCCCGACGGCAATCCGGTGCCGGGCATCGCGCCGGCCGCCAAGCAGGAGGGGCGCTATGTCGCCGCGCTGATCAAGGCCCGGCTCGACGGCAAGACGCTGCCGCCGTTCCGCTACAAGCATGCCGGCAGCCTCGCCCAGATCGGCAAGAAGAAGGCGGTGATCGATTTCGGCTGGCTCAAGCTGCGCGGCTCTCTGGCATGGTGGATCTGGGGCCTCGCCCACATCTACTTCCTGATCGGCGTGCGGCATCGGATTGCGGTGGCGATGAACTGGCTCTGGATCCACACCCGCGACCAGCGCGCCGCACGGCTGATCACGCAAGGCAGCAGCAAGGTCGCGCAGTAGCGCTCTCGCGGAGCTGGGCGCGCTCACGCTATGGCCGCCCGTGGGAACACCGTCATTGCGAGGAGCGATAGCGACGAAGCAATCCATCTCTCAGCAAGCGGTGAGATGGATTGCTTCGCTCCGCTCGCAATGACGTGGCTCGAGATTTTGCGAGTTCCTCACCCCATCACCTGATGCGGCGAGCGGCCGAACGCGGCCTTGAAGGCGCGGCTGAAATGCGAGACGTCGCTGAAGCCGAAGCTCAGCGCGACATCGGTGACATGGCTGAAGCGCCGCTCGGCCAGCGCCTGGTAGGCGCCGGCGAGGCGCTGCTGCCACAGCCAGCGGATCGGCGTCGAGCCTTCGCGCGCGAACAGGCGATTGAGCGTGCGCGGCGCCATGTTCTGCGCGGTGGCGATCGCATCGAGATCGAGCCCGGGATCGTCGAGATTGGCCAGGATGTAGGCCTTGACCCGCACCAGTCGTTCGTCGCCGCGCTGCGGCCCTTCGTCCGTCAGCTCGGTCTGCAGCGTGGTCGCGAAAATATCGAGTGCCGCCGCGCTAAGCCGTATCGCCGCAGGTCCGGCCGCGTCATCGAGCTGCGTCAGCCGGCGGATCAGCGATCCCGCCAGCGCTCCCACTTTCGACGCGTTGCCGACCCGCCGCGCCGTCAGGCGCTGCGCATCCGGCAGGCGTGCGAGCAGCAGCGGCCGCGGGATCGACACCATGATCGCGCGCGCGCTCGGGGCGAATTCCAGCGTGAACGGCTGCGCCTGGTCATGGAGCATCAGATCGCCCCGGCGCATGCGCACGTCGCGGCCGCCTTGTGCAAAGCTGACCTCGCCGCGCAGCGTGAGCCACAGCATGAAATAGTCGCGCGGATCCCTGCGGACGTCGCTCGCGCTGCGCATCACCCGGATGCGGTCGGCGGCCGGCGTCGACGACCAGATGTCGTTGATGGCAAGCGGGCCGAGATGGCGGATCGAGATCGACGCCCGGAACGCCTCGTCGGCGACGCGGCGGCATTCGGTCAGCGAGAATTCGCGGCAGGTGACGTGATGCCAGCGGTCGAAACTGTCACCCGGCGCAACAAGCGTTTGCGCGACGACTGTGTGATCTGGGGTCTGCATCGGACCTTGCTCCCGCCCAACCCGGCAGCGGGATATTCTGCGTCCAGCCCTCCCTTCTGGCAAGCAGAGACCAGCGGCTGGCCGGCGCAGCCAAGAACGATCGCGGGAACCGGCGTAGAAATTGTCTCTCACCAGGAGGAGACACCACATGGGCTACCAATGCGAAATCATCGATCCGGCCCGCACGGTCATGATCGTCGTCGACATGCAGAACGATTTCGTGGCCGAGGGCGCCAAGCTGCGTTCCGCCCAGGCCGCCGCCATGGTGCCGCGGCTGGCGCAGACCCTGAAGGCCTGCCGCGACAAGGGCATCCGCGTCGTCTACACCGCGCATGTGCATCGCCGCGACGGCAGCGATATGGGGCTCTACGACGATCTCTATTCGCCGATCGCCGACCGGTCGTCGCTGGTCGACGGCACCGAGGGCGTCGAGATCTTCGACGACCTCGCACCCGCCCCCGGCGAGCACGTCATCAAGAAGCACCGCTACAGCGCGTTCTTCGCCACCGATCTCGATCTCATCCTGCGCGAATGGGGCATCACCACGGTGATCGTCTCGGGGACCACGACCGAGAACTGCTGCCACGCCACCGCGCGCGACGCCATGTTCCACAATTACAAGGTCGTCTTCCTGTCGGACGCGACGGGCACGTTCGATTATCCGGATGTCGGCCAGGGCGCGCTGTCCGCCGAGGAGGTGCACCGCGCCACGCTGACGATCCTCGCATTCTCAACCGCGCATGTGATGACGGCGGCCGAGATGCTGGCGCGGGTGAAGGTGGCTGACGGAGCAGCGAAGGCAGCGTAGCGAGTTCACGAACAGCGCACCGCACATTCGGTCCGCCTCTCCCCTTGTGGGAGAGGCCGGAACGCATGAAGCGAAGCGAAATGCGATCCGGGTGAGGGGTCGCGGTCTCTCCGCGCAGCACGCCGCATGGAGAGATACCCCTCACCCCAACCCTCTCCCACAAGGGGAGAGGGGGCGCAGCGGTGTTCGCGGCAGCAACCTCACTTCACCAGCGAGCAGCCGCCGTCGGCCAGCGGGCGGAACGCCTGGTCGGCCGGGATGGTCGCGATCAGCTTGTAATAGTCGTAGGGGTACTTCGACTCGTCCGGCTTCTTCACCTCGAACAGATACATCGGGTGGATCACGCGGCCGTCCTGGCGGATCGTGGTTTCGCCGAACAGTTTGTCCTTGCCCTTGAAGGTCTTCATCTGCGGCACCACCGCCTTGGCGTCGTCGCTGCCGGTGGCGGCAACCGCGTTGAGGTAGGCGAGCGTCGAGGCGTAGACGCCGGCCTGGTTGCCGCTCGGCATCTTGCCGTTCATGCCGGGACGCGCGGCGAAGCGCTTTGCGAACGCGCGGGTGTCGTCGTTCATGTCCCAGTAGAAGGCTTCCAGCAGCTGCAGGCCCTGCGCGACCTTCAGGCCCATGCCGTGGATGTCGTTCACGAACAGCAGGAACGCCACCATGGTCTGGCCGCCCTGCTGGATGCCGAACTCGGCCGCCTGCTTCACCGCGTTGATGGTGTCGCCGCCGGCATTGGCGAGCCCGATGACTTTTGCTTTCGAGCTCTGCGCCTGGAGCAGGAAGGACGCGAAGTCCGACGTGCCGAGCGGATGTTTGCTCGAGCCCAAAACCTTGCCGCCGTGCTTCTCGATGTAGTTCGTCGCTTCGGCTTCAATGCCTTTGCCGAGCGCATAATCCACGGTCACGAAATACC
The DNA here is from genome assembly GCF_046718885.1 of Bradyrhizobium sp. UFLA01-814. NCBI lineage: Bacteria > Pseudomonadati > Pseudomonadota > Alphaproteobacteria > Hyphomicrobiales > Nitrobacteraceae > Bradyrhizobium > Bradyrhizobium sp. UFLA01-814. The sequence continues at coordinate 54,292 of NZ_JAQOSR010000040.1, forward strand.
AATCCTTGCCACCGCGCTGCATCATCGCGGCCGCGGTGGTGTTGCCGGTGGCCCAGGCGTCGTTGACCCATTGAATGGTGTTCGGCGAGCAGGCCTTGCCGGTGAGATCGGAGCTCGCGGTCGACGACGCCAGGAACGTCATCCGGCTATCGCGCAGGATGGTGTTGATGGCGAGCCCGACCGCCGAGTTCGGCACGTCGACGATGGCATCGACGCCTTCGACATCGAGCCATTTGCGCGCGATCGCAGATCCCACGTCGGCCTTGTTCTGGTGATCGGCATAGACGATCTCCACCTTGATGCCCTTGCCGCCGCCGCCGAAATCCTCCGCGGCCATGCGCGCGGCTTCCACCGAACCCATGCCGTTGGTGTCCTGGAAGATGCCGGAAATGTCGTTGAGCACGCCGACGCGCACCACATCGCCGGAAATCTCCGCGCGTGCGCTGCCGGCGGCGCAGGCCAATGCCAGCGCAAGTCCAATCCTCAATCGCCCGACCCCGAAGCCCCTCATCGTCTCCCTCCCATGTTTCCTCAATCGACCTTTTGCTGGTCTTGAGCGTCTCGTCAGGCCGGCGTGATCTCGACCGGCAGGCTGCTGAGCCCGCGCAGCGTGTTGTTGAAAAGGCGCTTTGGCTCGCCGGTGATGTCGATCCTGGCGACACGACGCGCCAGCGCCGCCATCATCACCTCGCCTTCGAGGCGGGCGACGAGCTGGCCGACGCACATATGGATGCCCGAACCGTAGCCGACGTGGCCCGACGTACGACGGGTGATGTCGTAGCTGTCGGGCTGTTCCCAGCGGCGCGGATCGCGATTGGCCGCGGCGAGGAACATCAGCACCTTCTCGCCTTCGCCGATGCTGGCCCCACTGAGCTCGACGTCACGGGTCGTGGTGCGGAAGAAAGTCTGGACCGGACTTTCGAACCGCACGGCTTCCTCGAAGGCGTTGCGCGCCAGCGTCGGATCGTTGCGCAGCTTCTGGAACTGGTCGGGAAAGCGGGCAAGGCAGTAGACGGCGGCGCCGATACCGTTGACGGTCGTGTCGAGACCGGCCGACAGCAGCGAGCGCACCAGCAGCGGCGCTTCGGTCGCGGTAATGGCGCCGGTATCGACATGGGCGTGGATGCAGGCGCCGATGCCGCCCGGGGTGAGATTGTCGCGCTGGCATTGCTCGGCAACATAGGCCTGATGCGGCGCCGAGCGCTCTATCGCCTCCTTGCGGAGCTCGTTCGGCGGGCCGAAGGCATTGAACACCAGACTGGCGTAGGGCAGCAGATGCTCGCGGCCCTCCGGCCTCAGGCCGAGCGCATCCGGGAAGATCGACAACGGATAGGCTTCCGCAAGGTCCGTGATCGCGTCGAACCTGCGCTTCTCCAGCAGCGCATCGAGGCGGGCCTCCGCGGCGGCGGCAAATTGCCCGCGAAGCTGCTTCATCACGGTCGCCGAGAGCACCGTGCTCAGCACGGCGCGGGTCCGGGTATGGGCTGTCTCTTATACACATCTGACGCTGCCGACGACCATGGTATAGTGTAG